>DXJF01000096.1 GCA_019057375.1 Candidatus Heimdallarchaeota archaeon | reverse complement strand
ATTGTTTTGTTCAGCTCAAGGACATTTAATCAATGCTGATGTTAATGCAGCGTACAATATTTTAGTAAAAAGCGATCCGAAAGCCGTGCCTAAACGCACAGCGAACGGGGTAGGAGGATATGTGATGTATCCGCTCAGAGTGAGTATAGAACAGTTGCATAACTCTATATGATGACCTCTAAGAAAGATATTAAACTTTCTTGTCAACATGACAAGATGACAAAACCACATCATTAACTAACAAGGGTTAAACTTAAAATTGACCAAATTCAACTATAATAGATAAAAGTTCTTGAGTGGTTAACATGAAAGTAGAAGAATTAAAACCAGACGCAAATTTTGATGAGTTAAAAGTACGAATTCTTTCAATAGACGGCCCCAGACAAGTTCAATCCAGAGATCGTGTTTTGCATGTTTGGGATTTATTAGTTGCTGATGAGACAGGAACAACAACATTGACTTTATGGGGAGCAAAAACTGGAGAAGAATACAAAGTCCAGCAAGTCGTTTCTATAACAGAAGGTTGGTGTAAGATGTTCAAAGATAAGAAACAAATCTCTTTAGGTCGAGGTGGAAAAATATTTCCAGCTAAAGATGATGACCCAGATCTACCAACAAAAATTCCTGAATAATCTAATCATCAATTTCAAAAACTATTTTTTCATTTCTCTTGCAGAATCTTTTTTGGGTTAATTTCCTTCCAATACTAACATGTTAAGTGGATGGCAAGAGCAATATTTTTTCCTGTTTTAGCTAGATTATTATATCTCTCAACTGCTTCTGCTGATTTGCAGATTATCACATCTATTTCCTTTAGTTTTAGTTCAATTATGACTTCTTCTGGAACTTTCATCTTTCCAAATGAACCTGTTCCTATGACCAGAAAATCTATTTCTACATCTTTCAGTATTTCTAAGTCTTCAAGATGTAGTAAATGTCCTTTCTTTCTCCACCAGTTTGAATGAATTGAATCGGGGAATATAATCAGGTCTGAGGAGTACGATTTTCCATGCACTTTTATTTTCCCAAAACGATAGCTTTCAACTAGATTCATGTTCACATCATACTACAGTATTCTTACTAACCTAATTAGTTTTTTCTCCTCTGGGTAAAAACTGTTAAATAACGTTCCTCTAATATTTCTTTAGTTAAATTTTCGGAGAAAAAACAAATGGCTGAAATATGGTGGTTTGGTATAATTGCGGGAGTTATTGCATTTCTACTAATCCTTTTTGTCTTATCAGGAATTAGAATAATTCTTGAATATGAAAGAATTGTTGTATTCCGATTAGGGAGATTCAAACGAACAATAGGACCTGGACTTGTTTATGTCATACCTCTAGTAGAATCTGCAAGGAAAGTGGATTTACGTATTATAACTCAAGATATTCAAAGACAGGAAGTTATTACTAGAGACAATATACCTGTAGTTGCAAATACTGTAGTTTACTTCAAAGTAGAACGTCCAGAAGATGCCGTTATTAAGATTGAGAATTATGTATTTGCAGTTAGACAATATACTCAAGCAGCTCTAAGAGATACAATGGGAACTATGGAACTCGATCAAGTTCTAACTGAAAGAGATAAGATCGCTCAAGATATACGAAATATCGTTGATAAAGAGACAAATGAATGGGGTATAGATATCAAAGGTATTAAGATTCAAGAACTCGAACTTCCTGCTGAAATGAAAAGAGCTTTTGCTAAACAAGCTGAAGCAGAAAGAGCGAAAAGAGCAATAATTATTCAATCTGAAGGAGAACTTCGTGCAGCTGCAAATCTCGCAGAAGCAGCAAGCAAGCTTTCTAAAGATAAAGGTGCTCTTCATTTACGAACTCTTCAAACTATCAGAGATATAGCTCAAGATCCTAGTGAAAAAATAGTTATTTTCTTGCCTAGTGATTTAACTGAAGTTGCTAAGAAAGTTACAGGTAAGAAATAGAAGAAGCGAATACTTTTGAGTTTAAGAACTCTGAAGAGATATGTGCAAATCGCTTTCAATCACTCAACACGTCAAGTAAGACATATTCTACCTCAAATACCGTATGACCCTCGAATCATTATTGAAGCAGGTACTCCATATATAAAAAGGACAGGTATGGCAGGAGTAAGCTTAATTCGTCGTATGTGGAGAGGTTTGATTGTAGCTGATATCAAAGCTACTGACGGAGCTGCTAAAGAGGTAATGTTCTCTGCTGCGGATGGAGCTAATGCTGCTACCTTAATGGGTTCAACCCAGTAGAAACACTTGATTTCTTTGTTGATTTTTGTGGAGTCACAATATGTTTTCAATGATTGATATGCTCGGTGTAGAAAATCCTTTGAGAAAAATGCTTCCAATGCAAACTAAACCTGATGTGGTTGTAATACACAAGGGTAGAGACGAAGAAAGCAACAAAAAGAACATCATACGATACAAGAATATAGCAAAAATAAGATCTAAATTTGGTAGTCTGATTTCTGCTGCAGAAGGACTTGAATATAACGGTGTCAGAAAAGCTTACTTTAATGGAGCAGATATTGCTATATTAAATGTAGTGGCAGCAAATGATCCAAATGTAGGTCTTCGAGAAAATGCTAATTTTAGACAATTGATGACCTCAATTCTTAATGAAGTAGGACAATAATCCCTCTTCTTTTCTAACTTTCAAAAATTAGTTTCTTACCAACAGGAAAATATTGTACTCTTTCCTTGCCTAGTTCTCTTTGTAAGATCTTGAAGACCTTGCTTCCAACACTGTGATTTATGTGGAAATTAATGTCTTTATAATCTGTCATTAGTTTATCAGCTATTTGTTGAATCTTCTCCTTTTTTGAAAAAATTATATGAATTACTCCAATAATAGTTACTACATTATCTCCAGATATTTTCTCAACTTTCCTAATTGTATTTGTTAAACCGGAATGACAGTCCCCACAGATTAACACAACTCCTTCTTTTGTTTTAAGAAACATAGACGTGTTATCAAGTACTGGATCTAAATCCCATTTGCCATCAACTTTGTGCACAAACAAATTGGAAACATTTTGTATATCGTCTCTTTCTTCTAGAGATATTTCTCCTGTTGTAGAAAGAAATTCTGTCACTTTAATTGATTGCTTACTAAGTTCATACCTAATTTTCGTTTCAAGCTCTTCATCTATTTCGTAAAAACCTGCGTTCCACAGTCTAATACCAAATTTATAAGCTCGTTTCGGTTCAGTGAAATCTGTGTGAGCATAAATGGGGATTTGATTATTATTTGTTCTGTTCTTTAAGAACAATCTAAGACCACCGATATGGTCAGAATGGCCATGTGAAATCACTATTTTTGTGATTATATTTGGGTCGATTTTTAGAGAACGCATATTCCTTATCAAGTAATTCCCAAATAAACCCAGATCAAACATAATGTGGTCATTTCCAGACTTAATGTAAAACGATACTCCATGACTCAATTTTGAGAATATTCCTGGATTTGTCTTTCGATCATACACACATGTTATTTCAGTTTTCATTGAAATCACCGAATTTCTGATATATGCTTTCTAAGTATAAGAATTTCACTCCAAATTGAGAAAAGTTCTTTAAATTAGTATTTTCTTGTTATTTGAATTAAAATGAAAGCGTTCATTTCTGTTGATTTAGAAGGAATGCCCTATGTGGTTATTCTTGGTCAGTTAAATATCAAAGGATCTTTGTATGAAGAAGCACGAAAAATTGCAACTGAGATTACGCTGATAGTTGCTGAAGAGCTTCATAAGAATGGTTTCGAGAAAATCATCATTGCTGATAGTCATGGACCAATGGTTAATTTACTAATTGATGATTTACCTGAATATGTTGAAATTGTTCGAGGTAGTTTAAGACCAACTAGCATGGTTGCTGGCTCAGAAGGATGTGATGTGGCTCTATTTCTAGGATATCATTCAAAATTTGGAACAGTAAATTCTACATTTGACCACACATATAGTGGTGGAAGTGTTCACAAGCTAGAAATTAATGGAGTAGAAGTTAGTGAATATTTGTTGAATTCTTATACAGTTGGTGACTTAGGAATACCTACAATTTTCATGGCTGGAGATAAACAGCTAATTGAAGATGATGTTAAAACACTGACTCCTTGGGTAGAATCAGTTGCATTAAAAGAATCTATTAGCAGACTCTCAGCAAAGAGTCCTAGTATGAAAGTAATTGAGAAAGATCTTCGATCAGCTGTAAACAAAGCTGTGATTAATGTAAATGAGAACAAAGTAAAACCATTAATTACAAACAAACCTATCAAAGTAAAACTAACTTTACGAGACACTCAACAAACAGATGCTATAACATACTTACCCTTTATAACAAGGTTGGATGCATTGACAGTGGAATTTACATCAAGCGATATGGTGGAGGCTTATAAGACATT
This sequence comes from Candidatus Heimdallarchaeota archaeon, assembly GCA_019057375.1. GTDB lineage: Archaea > Asgardarchaeota > Heimdallarchaeia > Heimdallarchaeales > Heimdallarchaeaceae > UBA460. The sequence goes on along the minus strand of DXJF01000096.1, from coordinate 20,421 downwards.
TCAAGCTCTAATGTTTATCTCTGCAGGAGTAACAAATATGATGCGTAGCTTAAGCTAAACTAAGCCTCTCCGATGCACAATTTCACTTGACTTTTTTACTTCTTACCTCAAGTAATTTTATTAAGGAGTGTATCTATTCTATCTCGGAAAACACCAAAAAAAATGTGATGAGGATTCAGCTTGGCTAAACGGAAGGTTCCTACAATAGTTTTCATCATAATTCTCATACTCTCAATTATTGCTCTTGATGTTGTTAGACAGGTTCAATTCGGAGGGAATAAGGACGATATTGTTCTTAGTGTTCTCTATACAAGTGAGAAAAAAGGATGGATTAATTCCATTGCTCCCGATTTTCCTGATTGGTTTGCTCAAAGGAATCCTGGATTAACCGTAAGGTTACAATTTGAAGTTCAAGGAACTCGAACATCTATGCTTTCCATTTTAGCAGGAGAAAGTAAACCTACGATTTGGAGTCCTGCTGCAATGATTTGGGTACCGTTACTTGATTGGGCGTGGGATAGGAAATTCGGAACTGAAATCTTAGATTTTGGTCAGGTAAAATCTCTTGTAGCCTCACCAATTATAATAGGCACTTGGCAAAGTTATAGAGATGAAAATAATTTTACTTCTTGGGCTGATCTTTATGACTTAGCAGATACTGAATTGAAATTGGCCCACACTTCCGCTCAAGAATCTAACTCTGGATATATGGCTGTTTTACTTGAGATTACGGCAGCAAGTGGAAAACAACCTGATGAAATAACTCTTGAGGATCTTCAAAATACTACTATTCAAGCTTGGCTAGAAAAAGTTGAATCAAAAGCTGTGTTATATGGTACTTCTACTGGATTTTTAGCTAAGCAAGCTGTCCAGTTAGGGCCTTCAGCAATTAATGCAATGATACTCTATGAGAATCTCATTATTGAAACAGCAAAGGATGGAGAAGCCTTCTCTAAATGGGGAGATAATCTTGTGGCCATCTATCCCGAAGAAGGAACTCTTTGGAGTGATCATCCCATGGCAATTTTGAATGCTTCTTGGGTTACTCCTGAAGAACGTTTTGCAGCTCAAGAGTTTGAAGCATTTTTGTTATCAAAAGAAAATCAGCAGAAAGCAATTCCATTTGGTTTCAGACCAGGAAATGAAACTCTAGTAAATGATACAGACGTAATTTCAGAAATGCAAAATGTCTTCAATCCAGAGAATGGTGTTTCTTTAAACCTTACAATTCCTCGATTTGATGTACCAACTGATGGAGAAATCTTAGACCGAGTTCCTGATTTGTGGTTAAAAACCCGAGCTACTACCCTTGAACAAGCCAATTATTCTGAATATTGGCAACTTGGAATGAATCCTTTTGCTTACTTTTCATTGATTTTTGGTGTTTTAGTTATTCTAGTTGTTATTAGAAAAAGGAGGAGAGAAAGCTAATGGTTTCAGAACAACGAGATGTAGAAGTTAAGATGAGAAGAACTCTACTCAAAGCGGAGAAATGGTTATCTAAGAATACTGTTCTTAGTTTTGGAACGATTATCACCGTATTGATCTTTGTTCTAATTGTTCTCGGACCAATTTTGTATTTACTACTTCAGATTCTTATTAACTGGAAAGAAATCAATACAACAGTATTTAATGATCCAATATTGGGAAACGAAGCATTCCTTATGATGATGAGATCAATAGGATTGTCGCTTCAAGTAGCTGCCGTTGTAACTGTTTTTGATATCATAGTTGGAGTACCTATTGCTTGGATCTTGGCTAGATATGAATTCCGAGGTAAAAACATTCTAGATACATTGGTAGATATGCCTATGGCTGTTCCAACAAGTGCTTTAGGGTTCTCAATTTACCTCTTCTGGGGTACTAATAACGGTTTATCACGATTATTTAACTCACAAGTGGGGTTTGTTTCACAAGGTACTCTGCTAATAATACTGGCGCACGTTGCTTTTACTTTTCCATATGTCACAAGATCGATTAAAGGGATTATCACCGATTTGGATCTCAATCTAGAAAAAGCTGGGAAGACTCTAGGAGCTTCTCCTTTTACAATTGCAAGAATGATTTCGCTACCAATGGTTAAAGAAGGACTATTAGCAGGAACTGTTCTTGCTTTTACTCGATCACTAGGAGAAACTGGAGCAACATTGATAGTGAGTGGTGTTTATCAGACCGCTCCTGTTGTTATAGTGAGCTGGATGAAAGGATTAAAGATTCCAACTACTGCATTTCTTGCGCTAATTCTTATTTTAATCAGTTTAACTCTACTAGCACTTGTAAGGCTTTTTGCTAGAAAAGTTGGTCTTCCATGGGGTAAAGTATTTCCTAAATTTGAAAGAAAACTTAGCTCTAAAAAAGTTACAAGAACAAGAGACGGAATGGCACTATTTTTGTTCTTCATCTTTGTATTTATTCCAGCTTTGTTTGTGATTATCTATTTGTTTCAATGGTGGGGTAAATCTCCATTTTCTGGAGACCCGACGGCTGGGATGATTTATCAAGTATTTCAAGCTCCTGATCAGAAGATTGGTGAAATTCTGCATGCTTTAGGCACGTCTCTAGAGATAGCTCTCATTGTTACTCTGATCAATCTAGTTATTGCTACTCCTATGGCTCTAATGGTATCCAAAATGAAGAAGAAAAAAGTGAAAGGTTTTCTAGATTTATTGATTGACATACCTTTAGTAATCCCAAGTTCAGCTCTAGGTTTTAGCATTTTCTTCTTATGGGGATCAAATGGTATGCATTTGCTTTCACCAGGATTTTTCATGATTATAATTGCACATGTTTCATTCTCATATTCGTATTGTGTTAGACCACTAATTGGATCATTTGATGCCATTCCTACGATGTATGATGAAGCAGCTACGGCTTTTGGAGCATCAAAATTCACGGCATTCCGAAAAGTAACTTTGCCTTTCCTCAAGAGTGGATTAATAGCAGCAGCTATAATGACTTTCACAAGGTCAATGAGTGAAACTGGAGCAACAATAATTACAATGGGAACAGAGAGAACAATACCCGTTTTACTAGTTGATTTCTTCGAGGCATCAACCTTTCCAGCTGCAGCATTTGCAGCTACAATACTAATAATCATTTCATTTGCAATGTTGCTCTTACTAAGAAGAATAACAAGGAGGGCCAAAAATGAGTGAGATTAGATTCGAAGATGTTACGAAGATATTTGGAAAAAGTGTAGAAGCTGTTAAGGATCTAAGTTTCATCATAGAAGATGGAGAATACGTCTCATTGATAGGCCCTTCTGGTTGTGGAAAAACAACAGTTTTACGATTACTTGCAGGAACAATCTTACCTACCAAGGGTCAAATTTTCTTTAATGGTCAGCCTATGGAAAATGTTCGAATTCAAGATAGAAACATTGGATTTGTTTTCCAACATTTTGCAATATTCCCACATATGACTGTTAGAGAAAACATTGCTTATGGACCAACAGTACGAGGGAGAAGTAAAAAGGAAATAGAATCTTTAGTTGAAACAGCTCTCAAATCGGTTCGATTAGGGGATAAAGCAGAACTATATCCTGATTCTCTTTCAGCTCCAGATTGGCAAAAAACAGCACTAGCAAGAGTTCTAGCTTCTGAAGCAAAAGTTCTTCTATTGGATGAACCCTTAGGTGCTCTAGACCAAAAGATAAGAGAGGAATTCCAACTATTCCTACGAGATTTAGTTAAAAGGGAAAAACTAACTGCTATTCATGTAACTCACGATCAAGCAGAAGCTCTCACAATTAGTGACAGAGTAGCTGTAATGAATAAAGGAAGACTTATTCAATTAGGAACACCTACTGACTTGATCTACCACCCAAATCATCTATTTACCTCATTTTTTGTAGGTGAATCAGATTTCCTTGAGGGAGTAGTTATTGATGATACCAAAAAAGAAGCTGAAGTAAGGATTGGTCAATCTATTATCAAAGTCAAAAATATGGGAGTAAAAAAAGGAAAAAGAGCAGCAGTAGCTGTAAGAAGAGAATTTTTCCAAGTGGAACAAATTTCGACTAAGGATCTATCTAATTCGCTGCCTGGTATAGTCATAGAAGATCAGTTTCTTGGTTTATTAAGACGAGTAAGAATCAAACTAGAGAATCAACAAATTATAGAAGCAAAAATACATGCAAAACACCCTATTCATTTCAAAGAAAATGAAAACGTTAGAGTTAACATCGAGCCTTCAATAACAAGATGTTTTGATTATCCCAAAGAAGGTATAGCTTCTGCACTGGAGATGTGATAAGAATGGTTAAAGTAGAATTGAAAGAAGCAACAAAATATTATGAAGAGAGAAGAGGAGTTGAAGATATTAATCTTTCAATAGATGATGGAGAATATTTAGCTGTTCTTGGTCCAACTGGTTCTGGAAAAACGACTACGATGTATCTTCTAGCTGGTTTGTTTACTCCTTCAAGAGGTTCTATTCTCTTTGATGATGAGGATGTTTCTCACATTCCAGCTGAAGATAGAAATGTTGGTTTTGTATTTGAGGAATATAACTTATTTCCACGAATGACGGTTGAGTCTAATATTCTATTTGGACCTATTGTCAAAGATCTTGATTTGATTGTGTCAAGAAAAGTTTCTAGGGAATTATTAGCCCTATTGAATATATCAGGAAAGGAATCCAATTTTCCAGATGAGATAAGTGGAGGGCAAAAACAACGTGTCGCACTAGCTAGAGCTATTGTTTCAGATGCTCATATACTTGTCATGGATGACCCTCTCAGAGCTTTGGATGCAAAAATTAGAGAAATACTTCAAGTTGAATTACGCAAATTAGTTAAGGATCTTGGAATTACTTGTATTCATGCAACTCATGATACACAGGAAGCTATGCGAGTCGCGGATAAAATAGCTGTTTTTAAGAATGGAAAGATAGTTCAAATCGGTACTCCTGAAGAGGTTTACAATCATCCTAACTCTCTCTATGTTGCTGAATTCCTCGGAGAAAGTTCTACTATTGAAGGGAAGATTGATGTTTCCAAAGGAGAAAAATTCCTTGTTCTATCTGATGAATCAAGAATTAACATAGCTACTGATTTAAAGAAGGGGGAAGAGGCAATAGCCTTGATTCCAAGTGAGTTAATAGATGTGTTTCCATTAACTGAAAAGAAGAATCTTAATTATCATAATATCTTCGAAGCTACACTTCTAGATGTAAGATGTGTTGGGGAATTTAATGAATTAAACATTTCTATTTTTGGAACGATCTTTAAGGCTAAAGATTTGATAGGTAAAGAAATTCCCCTACGGAAAAATAGCAAAGTGTTGGTTGCTACAGATAAGGATGATTATAGAATATTTCCAAAGAAGGAGAAGGAAAATAATGAATAAAAAGAAGAAATCAGATAGAGTTATTAATTCGACTACTATAGCTAGTATTGATGATTCTTCTGTTATAAGAGGTGCAAAAGAATGAACACTAATGAACTTAAACAGTGGTTAAGTAGAAGGCGATCTTCTCGTGTTCTCGATAGAATTAGAGACCATTTAATTCATGTCAATAGTTGTATAACCAAATCCAAAGATTTCTATGTTTTTTGGAAAGAAAAAGATGAAACTGCAGCTAAGAATATGTTTGAGATAATTTATCAAGAGGAAAGAACAGCTGATGGTGTAGAGGCAGAAATTGTGAGTATGCTAACAGAAGGAGAGACACCCGATTATGTCAGATCAGATTTGATGAGCTTTGTGAGAACAGCAGATAAAGCAGCAGGGAGTGCAAAGCGAGGGGTTAAGAACCTTCTGCTTCTAATAAATCGTGAATTTCCTGAAGGAATCAACAAACTGATTGGTTCTATATTCGATATGCTTGTTGAGGAAATGGAAGGATTCATCAAAGTTTTTGATTCAATGTTCAAGGTTGAACATTCTGAACTGCTAGAAATAATTACTAAAGTGGACAAAATCGAGTCAGCTATTGATATAAAATATGGAGAATTGAAATATGAAATAGCTTTCTCTACAGAATCTGTACCAGCTGGTTCTTTGATTATACTTGATCACGCAATAAAGGATTTAGAAGAAGCTTCTGATTTAATAGAAGATTGTGCAGATATGGTTAGAAGCATAGTTCTATTATAAAATGATTGATTGTGTTAAAGGAGATAAATTTAGCAATTTTATAAAAACAAATGAATTTCTGGGATGAAGATGAGTAGTAAGGTCTTTGACAAAAAACCTATTAACCTATTAAGTTAATAAAAAAGAATGTAATCGAGTTAGGAGATATAACTTGATTTTATACTCTGAACTGGACCACCACATTCTGGACATTCTCTTTCCCCAGTTTTGACCTCATACCCACAATACTCGCAGAATCGAGATTTCTTCATACCAGAAGGTTTGTATCCTGGTGCATACGGACCAATTTGCGAGAATTTCATACTTTGAAGTGAAGAGAAAACAGTCTTTCTCCTTCGAGTTAGGGAAATAACCATTGTTGGCATGAGAATGAACATCATAAAACCAATAGTACCAAAGATGATGTAGTTACCAGTCCACAATTTATCTAAATCAAAATCTGGGAATATCGATGTGAAGATGAACACTAAACCAGTAACTATGCCCCCTATAAAGATCAACACGTTAAAAATAATAATGTACTTAACTCCACCTTTCTTTTTCTTAGTTTCTTCAGTCATCTTGTAACTTCTTATATTAAAATTAATAAAGTTTGAGTTAAAACTCACGCATATTTCTAAACTATACTAGAGTCTTTCTAGGGAATTGAGTTTATTATTAGTTATTTTCAGTCATTCTTCTTATCAGTTTGGGAAAATCTATCTATTTCAATGACTTATTCAAAGTGCTATATTATTTTCATCTTTCTTCCAACATCCTCAAAAATATGCAAGGCTTCGTCTACAATCTCATTTGTCATTGTAGCAATATAAGAGGAGCGAATTAATTCTTCGCCTTTTGCTGTAGCAGGGTAAACAACTGGATTGGAGAATATTCCTCGAGGTTTGTGTTCAAATAAATCTCTGAAGAATTTCATGGTTTTTCTTCTTTCTCCAACAATTAAAGGAACAATTGCTGTAGAAGAATCACCTACATTAAATCCAACATCAATTAATCCTTCCCTCATTCTACCAGCAACTGATAAGACATTTTTTCTGAAGGATTCATCCTTCTCAATGATATCTAGAACCGCTATGACAGTAGCACAGTTTGCTGGGGGTGGACTAGCAGAAAAAATGAATGATCTGGCTTTATGTTTTAGCCAATTACATACTGCTTTACTTGCTGCTATGTACCCTCCAATAGTGGCGAAACTTTTGGAAAAAGTTCCCATAGTAATTCCAACTTTGTCGACTAGATCAAAGTGTGCCGCTGTCCCTCTCCCATGAGGACCAATCACACCAACTGCATGAGCATCGTCAACATAAACTCCTGCTCCATATTTCTCCGCTAATTCTACGAGAATATCTAGTTTTACAATGTCTCCCTCCATGGAGAAAACACCGTCTGTAACAATTAATCCCTTCCCTTTTGGTATTTCTTTGAGGTGTTTTTCTAAATCTTCCATGTCATTATGTTTGTAAATTCTTTTATTAGAGGATTTCATTTTTGCAAGCTTGATTCCATCGATTATAGACGCATGGTTTTGCTGATCAGAAAGCACCCATTCATCTTTATCTGATATCATTGCTGATATGGCTCCCAAATTAGCTTGCATACCAGTAGAAAAGACTAGACAATCTTCAGTTCCGACAAATCTTGCTAACCGTTCTTCTAGTTCAATGTGTATATCCATGGTTCCATTTAGTAATCTTGATCCAGTTGTGCCAACACCATACTCTTCAATAGCTTTTTGTGCTGCTTTCTTAACTTTAGGATGAGAAGTCATGCCTAGATAATTGTTACTGCCTAACATTATCACTTCATTATCATCCATTTGAACAATTGGATTCTGTTCCCCTGTTATTTGATGAAAATAAGGATAGATTCCAGTTTTTTTTAATAAAGTAGCTTCTCCAAAACGCAAATATCTGTCACATTTTTTGTAAAATTGAGCCATTATTTTATCTCCATAACAGTTTTTTTACAGACAAGCTTTAACCTATAACGAAGTAAGAATCTACCAGCTTAATTATAAATTTTGCATTGAAACTGTCTCTAATGAGAAATTTATGCTTCTAAATTTCTTAATTACTTTCCTTTCTTTTTTTTGGAACTTTATAATACAACCTAGCAATAAAACTGTGCAATGTATATGGGAACAATCTAATTAAAATTCCAAAAAAGAACGGTTGAAACCCCATTGTATATCTTGGTTTAGGATTTCTTGCCTTTACTGCTTTTAGAACTGATTTCGCTACTTTTTCTGTTTTTATTCCCTTTAATTCCTCTTTACGCATGATTTCAACAGCTCTTTGAGCATCTGGATCATTTTCAAACCCTTCTGTATACTTTCTGCCTGCGTTAAAATCTGTTCTAGTATCTCCAGGCTCAATTAAAGCGACTTTGATGTTGTCTCTGTGTGATTCAATTTTTAGAGTATCTGAATAAATAGCTAAAGCAGCTTTGGAAGCACTATATATTCCTTGAAAAGGTAACCCAAAACGTCCACCAAATGTACCCATATTGATGATTCTTCCTTGCCCTTGTTTAATCATAATAGGAACAACTTCTTGTACCATCCTATGAACTCCAAATAAATTGGTTTCAAAACTATCTTTCAATAAATCCATACTTAAATCTTTTAGGGCCCCACAGAGTGCATAACCTGCATTATTGATCAAAATATCAATTTTCCCTTCCTTATTCACAACTTCTTGAACGCATTCTTTCACAGAAGTTTCATCTTGAACATCAAGCTGTAATTGGTGATAGGACGTTTTTGGTGCACTATTCAGATTTCTGGTAGTTCCATAAACTATGTATCCCTTAGAAAGCAATAATGCTGCTGTAACAGTACCTATCCCACCTGAAGCTCCAGTTAGTAGAACAACTTTCTTTTCCTTCTTACGAGACATTATGATTTTCTTTTTCGCACTTTATTTTAAATTTTTACAAATTTTGCTTCTTTAGTCATTAACACCCCAATCATCAGACAGATTTATGGTTAAGTTTTAAAGACTTGTCGTTCTAAAGTATTATACGGATTATAGAACCTGTTGGTGGTATGAATGTCTGAAAAAAAGATACTGATTTTCTATGGAACTAGATACGGTGCGACAGAAGGAGTTGCAGGAAAAATAGCAGAATTAGCAAGAGAAAATGGGCTTCAAGCTGAAGTTTACAATCTCAAAGACTTACCAAGTGACAAAATACCTGATTTCAATAACTATGATGGAATTCTTATTGGGTCAAGTATTAAAATTGGGCAATGGACAAAAGATGTTAAGAAGTTTGTAGGAAACAATATAGATCAATTAAATTCTTTTATAGGAAAGAAGGGTTTCTTTGTGTGTTCAGGCTATGCTTCTAATCCTGAATCATATGAAAAAGTTAAAGTTGAATATACCAAAGATGCAACTGAAAAACTAGGTTTAAGTATTGATTATTATGATGCTTTTGGTGGATTAATGGACTTTACAGAAACATCTAGAATGGGATGGTTAGAAAAAAAATTATTAAAAGTAGCTTCCCAACAAACTACTGGAGAAAAAGCTGAAGACGATTCTTATAACGATCTAAGAGATTGGGACCAAATCGAAAATTTTGCACTAGAGTTCTTTAAGATACTCTAGTCATTTTTACTCTTTTTTTTCAAAATCAATTGATACAGAATTGATACAATAGCGTATACCAGTTGGTTGGGGGCCATCATCGAAAAGATGTCCTAGATGTCCTCCGCAATTTTTACAAAGAACTTCTATTCTACGCATACCATTGGATAGATCCAATTCTTTCTCAATATTTTCTTCCATCTCTGGTTCAAAGAAGCTGGGCCATCCACAACCTGAATCATATTTTGTTTCTGAGGTAAAAAGTGTAGTTCCGCAGCCTGCACATTTGTAAATACCCTTCTCTTTGTGATTCCAGTATTCTCCTGTGAATGGTTGTTCTGTGCTTTTAAGACGTAAAATATTGTATTGTTCTGGAGTTAATTTAACCTTCCATTCCTTATCGGTTTTAGTTACCTTTCGTCCCATGGTTAACTTTTAACTAGAAACAATTAAAACTACGTATCTCACAAAATTATATGATGCCTTCAATCGAGACAAACAAAGAATCATTTGCAGATATGCAAAAAGATTTACTAGATGAGCTAGATAGAGTTCAACTAAAACCTTCAGTTTTTGTCAGAATACTAAAACCAACTCTAGCATTTACTATACCAGGACTTGTTGTAGCAATAGTAACAAGTTATTTTATAGACACAGTATTAGTTTATCTAGCATTTGCCTTTGGGATTTTTTTTACTTCAGTAGGTATTCTTTTCTTAATTATAGGAGTTGTTACAAGAATGTCCGCTGACAAAAACGTATATACTTTTACAAAAAGTGGTCTGGTAATTCAATCTAGAAAAGGTAATGAAAAGTACTTCAGGTGGGAAGATATTCTAGATATTGAATTGATTGGTAAAGAGGAAGGAAATAGAACACAGAGGTTGTGCATAGTAAAGACAAAGGATGACAAAGTTGTTATTAGAATTAACAAGTTCTATGAAACTTCAGAAGATAGTTATGAGCCTGATAATATAATTGAAATTATATCTATGTACTATGAAAGCAAGAAAAAAATAACTTATTGAAAATGCTTTCTTCTTTTATTTATCTTGAAACACTCCTGAATTTAGTTCAACTTCTTTTTGAAGCATTTTAAAGGCATATGCTGAAGTGGAGAATGTAGTCGCCCCAATTCCTTTAGCAAGTTCAGCTAATTCTTCATCAAATATTCGAACAAAGATCTCCTTTTCTGGATACTTTTTCTTCAGTTCCATTGTCAGAATGATTGCATCAGAAAACAACTCTTCATTATTCCAGCAAATGTAAACTTGAGAAATTTCTTCCATTCCACATAAATCTTCAAGACTCTCAAGATATTTTGCGTTTTCTTGAAGAACTAAAACATTAGGATATTCTGAGTACAAATCAGGTTCAATTTCTGGATGAATAGCAATTATTTCTTTCTTCAAACTTTCGCCAAAGTAAGTTAAAATTCTCTGAACAAGTGTATCTTGCCCAAGAATGAGAGCTTTACCTTTCATATTTTCACTCCATTTTTTGACAGAATCCATTGCCCAATTTGAAATTGAAAAAGTGTAAGCATTGTAAGGTTCAGCATCAAGATTTTGTCTAAAATGCTCATTAAATACTCTCATGTACAGATTACATTCAGAATTGATTTTTCGAATCTTGCTAGCAGCAATTAAAGCATTACGAAGTTTGGTTGTAACACAAAAAACTTCTTTACACTTATGAACACCTGCAGATTTCAAAACAATTTCTTCTGTATGATCACCTACAATAACTGGTTCTCCTGCAAAAATCATATCATCTGCTCTCTCCTGCAATATTTCAACTACTACATAAGGCTGTTTATTTTCTCTCAGATAGTCTACAATCCTCTCCCCTAAATGATTATATCCTAATATTACAGAATGATTCTTTTTGCTTTTAGCTAGTTTTAGGGAACGAGCTTCGGGATTGTAACTATAAAATTCAAGCAAGACACTAAGTAGAAAACCTAGAATCAACAATTCGAACATAATTGGCCAGAGAAGTTGATAAAACCCTACGAAATCAGAAGTAGACACACCCTGTTTAACTCCAATTGATACCAGTATTAAATATTTAAAGCTCTTGTCTGTTTCAAGGAAATAAAGAGTAAGCACTCCTGCAGCCCAGAATAGCATAAATATGAGTAGGGGTAAGCGAAATCGTTTAAGCTGATTCTTCATTCCGATTCTTTTAGGTTTCGGGTTCATGAATAAGTATAAACTTAATCATAGATAAAAATTATGTGTAAGGTATCGCTTCAAATGTGATATTTATTAGAATTACTCTAGTTTTAAATAGTATTAAAAAAAACAAATTTCTATGCCTAAGCTTACTTATGATGAAGATTTGAAAGAGATAATAGATCCAATAATTCTCGATAATCCTGATGTATATCCAGGAAATGCTTTTGGACTTCCGGGTTACTATGTTATAGGAAAGTTATTTGCTAGTGTCTTTGAATCAGGATTAGTTCTAAAACTTCCTGAAGAGAGATGTAAACAATTGATAGATAATGAAGATGGATTCGATTTTTTCGCTCCTTTAGGGAATAAGATGAGACAATGGGTTCATTTGACAAAAGATGATCCTGAAAGATTCGGAGAAGAATTAGGATTAATAGAAGAATCTATTAGTTTTGTAAGAAAAGAAGCTCTGAAATCTAAAAAATAGATTCTTGTTAGAGACAGAAAAGAAATATAAATGTTACAGCTACTAAATATCTGTGATTATTCGCTCTGAGAATGCTAATTATGATGAAAATCATGAAGTGGATTTCCATTTGAAGAATTTCGTCAATAGAGTTCTCATGCGTCTAAACTCTATTTTGGAATATTTAGTTAATAATCATCCTGATTTCTTCTTACCTTATATCAGAGCTTTAGGGAACAGACTTTCAAAAATAATAAAACAAGAAGAAGAAGTTTCTTCTGCTCTATCAGCACTTCTGAGAAATTATAGATTGAAAGAGAAAGATGGTAAGATGCTTCTTGTTGATTTCTTTAGACTCTTGAGAAATAAGATGATTGAAGTGACAAAGATTTCTCTCAATCTTCACAAGTATTATGAAGGAAAATCTGTCCGAAGGATGAGAATCACACTTTTCGATAAAATGCGGGGAAGTATGATTCCTCAGTATTTGATGGCTGTTACGTTCAAAGAAATAATGCCTATAGAAGAAGCTTCAGAGTTTTTCAAAAAATTTGTCGATTCAGAATATGAAATTACAGAAACAAGACCCCCTCCTTTAACAATGGTAGAAGAAATACTAGCCCTCTATGAGAGAGAGAGTGATAAAACACATGATTTCACTACTTTCAAAATTCAAGAAGGGAAGATGGGGATGAAAATTACTAGATGCATGAGCGAGGAAGCTTTGAAATCTTTTGACAAGGATTTTGAAAGAGAATTTGCATACATAGTTGAATGTTATCCTGATTTTCATAGAACTAAAAGGATGAATGAAAAATTTATATTAACTAGGGAAAGGTCAATAATGATGGGGAATTCCTATTGCGATTTCTGTTGGAACGATAAACGATTTGTGGAAAAGATAGAACATCCTGATAAAGAGTTTTGGGAGCAGATTTAATCAAAATTTTTTCGTTACATGCTGTACTTTATGAATGACCCAGTGCGGGAGAAACAAGATACTATGTCTGAATCTCCTGCTAAATACGATGTTATAATTATTGGATCTGGAGTTGGCGGTTTATCCGCAGGCCTTACCTTACAAACTCTTAGACCTGAATTAAATACTTTAATTCTTGAGCAACACAATGCCCCAGGTGGGTATATTAGTGGATTTAGAAGAAAAGGTTACTACTTTGATTCAGGCGCAGAAGGTTTAGTATTTGCTGGAGAAAATCAAAACTTTAGAAAAGCAATAGACGGACTTGGTGTTAAATTAGAGTATCTCTCTATTGATCCCATAGAAGTTCTTCACTATGAAGATAAATCAATTGCTCTCTATCCTGATCCTGATAGATATCAACAAGAGCTTATCAGAAATTTTCCTGATAGTGAGGAGGAAATAGTAAAATTCTTTGAAATCATAATAGCTTTACAAAAAGAGTATGACTCTTCTATAAAGGATGGTTTGGAGCCTTCTTTTAGAGAATTAATAAAAATAGTTTTTCGTCGTCCTACAATGCGTAAATTGGCTTTGAAATCTTACAAAAAATTCTTAGAAGACTCCTTTAGTGATCCAGAATTAATCAAAGTACTTGCAATTTACAGTTTATGGTATGGAATACCTCCTGAAGATATAAAAGCAGTATCTGCTGCAGTATCATTCTTTTCTCCAATCTTTAATGGGCATTATTACCCAAAAGGTGGGATGTTTGCATTTGCTCAAGGCTTAACTGAAACATTTGTTAAACGTGGAGGAGAAATACAATACAAAAAAAGAGTAACTCAGATTCTTACTAAAAGAAGGAAAGCTATTGGAGTAGGATTAAAGGATGGGACAGTAATTCATGGGAAATGGATAATTTCAAATGCTGATCTCAAGAGGACAGTCTTTGAATATGTCAATATGAAAAAGTTTCCAAATTCTTATCTTGGAAAAGTGCTTAAGAAAGATCAATCCGTATCTGGTTTTGCTGTATTCTTAGGCTTGGATAAAGAGCTTAAAGGCTATCCTTCTCACATGGCTTATAACGTGGATGCTGAAAAACTTATTAAAAATACTTTAAATGGTATCTTTGACCCCAAAGAAGTACTGATTAGAATACCTTCAAAAATAGATTCCGATTTACTAAATGAAGGTAAATCTTCTGTTATCTTATTATCATTTGCTCCTTATAACTGGGCTCATAAATGGAACAAAAATGATCCTGAAAAGTATAAGAGAACAAAAGAGAATTATGCAGATATGTTGATTAAACTAGCTGAGAATTTGATTCCAGACTTATCTGAACATATAACTCTAAAACTAGTTTCAACACCATTGACATTTGAACGATTTTCACTAAATACCCAAGGAGCATGGTATGGTCCAAAGATGGGAGGATTAAATATCAAGATTCAACCTCCAATAAGGAAGCTTTTTCTTGCTGGTGCAAACATAGACGGAGGTGGAGTTGCACCTTGTTTCTTTTCAGGAATGAATGTAGGAAAACATATCAGTAAAAGATTCAAACCATGGCAAAGAACAGCCAGAATCATGTTCCCTCTAATCTCCTACTTTACTAATAGATCTAAAATGAAAGTTCTACTAAATCCTTCAAGAATAAAATAAAGAATTCAGAAAGATAACAAAGAAAAGTTAGTAGGTAAAGGTGTGACCATTAAGGTAGCCGATTGCTTTTGTTTCAACCTTTCTAGTTCTTTCTCTGTAAATTTGTTCGTATTTGTTTTCAGTTTTTTCAATTTTAACTTTTTCTGCCATTTTTTTGCACCTATGTTAACACTAACTGGTCACTCAATTAGAGGGTAGTGGGAAAAAGTGCTCACTCAGTGACCAAGAAAAACAATATGCTATTTTTCCTAACAGTTAAATAGAGCAAAGGTTAGTTCTTTTTAATGGATGATAAAGAAGGTAAAACCGAAGCTCATAAACATCATCGTTACGAGGACAGACATGATCTCTCAGGCGAATACAAATATGGTGATATCGGGCAAATAATTTTCTTAGCTCTTTTCACCGTTTTGTGGGGAATAGATTCCTTTTATCTTCGATTTTCGACATTTCTATCTGAATATATCCCAATTTATGTCAGTGCTCCAATAGGTGGCTTAATACTTCTTTTCTCATCTTTCTTAGCTTACAAGGGTTTAAGACAGATTTTTGGAGAAGTTAGAGACCCTCCTGAAGTTATCAAAACTGGAGTATTCAAATATACAAGACATCCTGTTTATTTTGGAACCATTCTTCTGTACTTAGGACTTACAGTAATTACTTTATCATTAGCTTCCTTGGGTTTACTTGTGATTATTGTCATATTTTATGATTTCATAGCGTCACATGAGGAGAAACTGCTAACAGAACAATTTGAGGAGGAGTTTGAAAAATATAAAGAAGATGTACCAAAATGGGTTCCAATACCAAGAATAGGAAAAAATAGATAGTATCGGTTAAATTTAGAGACAAGAATTTATTTTAAAATACACCTAAAAGCATGTTTGACATCATTGTTGATGCCTTCTTTCACTATATAATATATTTCTGCACTAGATTTATATGTTAAATAGTCAACAGAGTATGAAAATGAGTCAAGATGCTGAGAAACTTGTTGAGGAGGGTATAGTGTTTTATAAGAAGGGAGACAAAGACCAAGCCTTTACCAGTTTTAACAAAGCTGTAGAACTTGATCCTTCTAATGCTCGAGCTTTAGGTAACAGAGGGAGGATGTTCTTCGATCAGAACAAATTTGGTAAAGCTCTCGTAGATCTCAAAAAAGCTATTGAACTTGACGATAGTAATTTTCTGTTTCATCATAATTTGGCAAACGTTTATTTCAGTACAAAAAAGTTTGATCATGCAATAAAGAGTTATGAAAAAGCTATTGAACTTAAACCTGATTATGCTTGGGCATATGAAAATATAGGTGTAATTTACTATCAAAGAATGGAGATGGAAAAAGCTCTAGAGAATTTTGACAAAGCACTACAATATGATCAATCTGAAGACCAATTTTTCCATAATAGAGGTGGTGCAAGAATGTATCTCAAAGAATACGATAAAGCTATCTATGATTTTGAGGATGCAATTAAGCTCAACAACAAAAATAGCTGGGCTCATGCTAATATAGCCATAATCTATTCAGAACAAGAACGATTGAAAGATGCTATCAATTATCTTTATGAAGCGATAGAACTAGATTCTTCAAATAATGTTTTCTATAAAACAAGATCCGAAGTATATGCAAAAATGGGTAGATTTGATGAGGCTCAAAAAGACTATGAAATGGCTAAAAAGTTAGGGTATAAGTATCCTAAAACAGGTTTTATACATAAGAAAATAATTCCTTTCATTAAACTCACTTTCAGGAATTACTGGTTAACACTTTCGTTTATAGGAGCATACATTGTTACTTTCATAGTCATCTTTTCAATGCAAGGAGGGTATGAAGTGCTCTCAGCTCAGAACAATGGTGACGTGGTGAGTAGTGGAATCTGGCATATCTTTGCGAGCGTTTTCTATACCTATGGATCTTCTTTTTTAGATGACATTAGTTTTCTATCTTCTATACCAGGGTTACAGATTTATTCTGGAATTATCGTTCTGATAACCTTTCTATGGTGTTTGTTCGTTTATGGAAGAAGGGTGGAGAGAACTTCTCCAATATGGGTACTTCCAACACTATATCTTGGATTTGGTTTCTTAGGAAATGCAATGTTTTACTTACTTAGTCCAAACCAAACTTTTTGTTTAAGCAACTTAAGTGCAATCTGGGGATTAGCAGGGTTAATCATAACAGATACGATAATTAGAATGAAAGGCAAAGGAGAAGGATTTGAAGCAATCGGATCTTTTCTAGATTTTTTAGAAGGGAATATAGATTTCTTTAGTGGAATAGTTATGGTGATAATTAGCTCAGCTTTATCACAAAATGGGTTACACTTCTTTATTGGAACTGGGATAACTTTCAGTCTAGGAATCTTGGTTGGTCTATTTACTGGATTTAGAGCGATTAAGAAAACCAAGAAGAATAAATAACTCTCTTTTTCCTCCAATCTAACCATAGTTTACATTTTCATCTTTTTGCTCAAATTCAGGAGGCCCCCTATAGTAGGTAATCAAGAATTTCACTTGCCCTCTGTGATTGTGTTCATGAGCAAAGAAGACTTCTAACAAATCATAATAGGGAAGTTCTTGCCCCCATGGAGCTTTTACTATTTTTCCGAAATCATCTTCAGTTAATTTCTCAAATATTTCGATAGATTTTTTCTCAACCTCAGGAAACATTTCCTTTAACTCTTCAAAATTCATATGTTCCTTCTCTTCAAGTCTGAAGAAAATGTTCCCTACCCACTGAGCTGGAACTCCTACAGGGTGTTGTTCTATGGAATCGTCTATGCTCTGTTGAATATATCTTACCTCTGAAGCTAACATGTGACGAAGAAGCTCATCGATAGACCACTGATGTTCAGATGGTCTTGTGACAAACCACTCCTGATTGAAGCTAGAATCAGTTAAATCCTTCCAGACTGTCTGACGAAAATTCTGTAAAAGTTTGTATCTATTTAGAACAATCTCAGATAAATTCATATTGACCAATTGCTCAAATGGAAGAAAAGGATAAAAGGCTTCTGGATTTCAGTACTACTTATTAGTTGTAAATTAAGTTGATTCAGAAGCAACGGATTTATCAATTTTACTTCTAGTAGGTAAAGCAATATCTCCACCTAGTATTTCATACAATTGCAAAATTGTCGAAATTCCCTCATCTGTGATTCTGTAAAAAGCCTTCTCTGGTTGATTTGTAACGTAATGAATTGTTACCAATCCATTCTCTTGAATTTTTCGTAGGTTTCTGTATAAGGAAACAATAGGTATTTTTAAAACACGCTTGATGACTCTAACTGAAGTAATAGATGGTTCTTGCTGCATAAGAAAAATCAAACATAAGATACCATCTAAGCCAATATTTCTAACATCTAATATCAGATCTTGGTATTCTAGAAGTGTAGCATCTTTAACATCTTCCAAGTTATCTATAAGAGGAACATCCTTAGGAGTTGTTTCCTTTGCTGTTTCTGTAATTAGAATCTTTTTTTCTGTTAGCAGATCGTATAAGAGTGTACGTACATCTTTCCAGTCCATTTTTCTTTGAATCTTCTTCTTAAATTTAATAAGACTTAAAGCTCTAAAACTACCTGCGATGAATGCAAATACTAAACATACTAGAACTAGTATATACATTTTTAAAATAAGACCTATTATTAATTCAATTCCAACTAAAGAATATAAAATATAAGTGATATTGTCAAATTTCATATCTAGTTTCCTCCATATTGCCATTCAAGTTGTAAAGTCAAATTGAATATCCAGTTGAGATTAGCGTTAACTTCTACTGTAACATTTGAGTAAATTTCATTCCAGTTTTGCAAGTTTACGTCTTTTATTGTCACATATTGAATTTTATTTCTATTTGGGAACAAAGACCAAGTTGTATTTGCATCAAAGTTCCATTCATGGCTACTTGTGCAAGTTCCTGAATGAGAAAAGAATTGATTTTTATTTAGCTTATACACTTCAAAATTCGCAATCTGAGGGGTTTTTCTACTCATCCAGTTTAATGCTTCTCTAGTAGTTGAGCTTGAGAAGATTGCAATAGGTTTCCAATAAATGTAGCTTATTGAAAGATTTGTGAGGGGTCTAATAACTAATCCTATATTCATATATGGGTGAGCAAAAGCATTATGAGCTTTGTAATACTCACCAAGCCATAATGTAAAATTGATGTCTAAATCTTCTAAGTTTATTAAAACATGATCATCATCTATTTTTTCGAGAACATTGAAATTGTAGATTAAATCGCTAGTTGTGTTTCCAATAAATAGCTCTATATTTCTCTCACTTAATTCTTCAGTTGAAGCTTCCTCAAAAACTTGAAAATTATCATCTAGAAAAGGATAGAGGAAAATTCCTGCAGTTATCAGATATAATGAAGTGTTCCCAGTTATTGTAAAATCTAAATCATATTCATCGATTGTCAGTATTAAACTATCTCCTTTCCTAACGTTTAATGAAGTATCTCGAAAACCAATACTCATTGGAGAAAAGTAATATGTTGTGGAACCAATAATCGCAAATGATAGAAAAACTACTTCTAATATTCTCAATAGTTTTTGATATCTCATTGCATACATACTCTCCTCATTTTTTTTAAAGGATGTGGAGTTTATCATTTTGGAAATCAATTAGATTAAGATTAGCTAAATAGATATTCAAAATAGTTTGCTATAGTAAGCATCATTTCTAGATTTCATTTGGTTTGCTTTATTAAAGTCCATGTACAGATTACCATAGACAGAAATGCACACACATAGAAACAGACATAGAACAGGTGGATTTGCTTCAATAATGTTCTTATTATTAGGAATAGCAATTTTCCTAGGGATATACACTGGTTACCTTAGAATCTGGAATTGGCCATTCATTATTATAGGGGTTGGGATATTTATTTTCATTATTTCTGCTTCCTCCAACTCTAGGAGGAGAAGAGCAGAGCAAAGGTCGGGTTATCAGACTGAGCAAAAGACATATGAACCCTACCAGCCTACAAAGAATCCTTTCTTTGAGAGAGAGGAGAAGGAATATGCAAGGCAACAAGAAATAGCTTTCAGAACTAATAATGAACTGATCTTCTGTTCTTACTGTGGGATGAAGATGCAACAAAAAGTAAGATTCTGTTCAAACTGTGGAAATCAGTCTGAGTAGTCTTACTTCTTTCTATTGATTAAAAAAGCCATTTGGAAAGATAAGGGATTTTTAGAATCAGCTACAATCCTAGTCTCTTTGCAATGTCTTCTACTTTGAACTTGTAACCTTCTCCGCCTTTGTACTTTTTGAATCCCATTCTTGTATTTATTGAGAGCATTGGTGCATTAGCTTCAGCATTCCCTGTTATTATTCTTTCCACATCAGGATAAGTGTCTCTTATGTATAGAATCATCAGAGCTTTGAGCCTTTTACCTAATCCCTTTCCTCTGAATTCAGGACGAACTCCTGTAAGTTCTTGCATTATCTTATATCCCTCTCTAGGATCATAATAAATCTCTGTCAT
>DXJF01000095.1 GCA_019057375.1 Candidatus Heimdallarchaeota archaeon | reverse complement strand
TCTCTTGCTGTCGATGCTGCAGGGGATGTGCATATAGCGTGGGCTGATGATACTAATTATGCTGCGAGTGGAATAGATAGGGATATTTTCTATAAACGATGGGACGATTTTACCTCCACGTGGACTACGATAGAAGCCGTTTCCACAGAAAGTACTAGTTATTCTTATAATCCTTCTCTTGCTGTCGATACTTTAGGGAATGTGCATGTAGCGTGGGATGATCTTACTGATTATTTGGAAAGTGGAACAGATGAGGATATCTTCTATAAAGTTTTTGCAGAACCTCCTATTATACCAGAATTTACTATAATAACGGGAATTTTACTATTTACAGTTTTAGCTACTTGTATCGTTGTTAACTTTAGAAGAAGAAAGATGAATAATCATTAATACTTGTTATTTTTCCTTTTTTTTCCTTTTTTTTCCTTTAAATTTATAAATTTTTAGAATACTTCCTCTTATGGTTCTTCACTATAATTAAAGATAGTTTTGAAGACCTTTGGTCAGTAGCATTAATACTCCTATTAGTTTTGTTAGGAACAGCTGCTTCAGCAATCCTCATCATAAGAGATGTTAAACAAGGAAATATAGGTAAAAGAAAGAGAAAAGCACAAGTAAGCATTGCTGATGATACAGTCTAATCTAGGTTATTTTTCCCCCTCATCTCCTTTACATAAGTTTTAAATAATACGCGTATTTTCAGAAGCTAGCTAAAATTAAAAGAGTGAAAAATAATGGCTAATATATTATTACTTATAGCTTTAATAACCGGGTTAATATCAATTTTAGCAGCGATTTATTTTACAGTAATTGTTATGAGAAAAGATCGTGGAAACGAGAAAATGATAGAA
Source organism: Candidatus Heimdallarchaeota archaeon (assembly GCA_019057375.1). Classification (GTDB taxonomy): domain Archaea; phylum Asgardarchaeota; class Heimdallarchaeia; order Heimdallarchaeales; family Heimdallarchaeaceae; genus UBA460. Next base: position 8,450 of record DXJF01000095.1, on the reverse strand, counting down.
GTTTCCGGTTACATTGAAACAGGAGCTAAAAGCTTCCTAAAAGTCCAATATCTGGTCTTAGGAATTTTCGTTTTAGTACTGTTTATAGTTATACTCTTGTTCTTGCCATCCAAGATGACTGGACACGAAGTCCCAATTCTTGTAGGAATTCTCAATTGGCAACAAGCAGTAGCTTATCTTATAGGATCAGGAGCTTCAATGTTCGCAGGGTACCTTGGATTAATCGTTGGAGTTAAGACCAATACTAGGGCAGCACAAGGAGTAACAAAGGGAATCAAAGAAGGATTCGATATAGCTTTCTTTGGCGGATCCGTTATGGGTCTAGCTGTTGTTGGTGTTGCACTATTAGGTGTTGGAGGAATCTACTGGATTTTTGCACCCACTTTAGGAATTGAACAAGCAACTCAAATTGTTCTAGGTTTCAGTTTTGGAGCCTCAGGAATCGCTTTGTTCATGAAATGCGGTGGAGGAATCTATACCAAGACCGCTGATGTAGGTGCTGACCTTGTAGGTAAAGCAGAATACAACTTACCTGAAGATGATGTCAGAAACCCAGCTACTATAGCCGATAATGTTGGGGATAACGTAGGAGATATTGCAGGTATGGGTAGCGATTTATTGGATTCTTATGTTGCTTCTATAGTAGCAGCTATGATCTTAGGAACAACTGTTCTAGCAGCAGCTGGTGTTAGACCTGATTTTGTTATTCTTCCAATCCTTCTGTCCTCAGCTGGTTTAATTGCATCACTTATTGGTATCTTCTTAATCAAATACTTTGGTAGAGATAATCCAGGTAAATCACTCAATATGGGAACATATCTAGCAACAGTTCTCTTCGCTGGATTTGCCGCAATTATCATAGCTATTATGATTTCTCAGATTCCATCCTCAATTACAGGATCAGCTTTGAAAGTTACTATATGGAAATATTGGAAAGACTATATTGCAGTGGTTCTAGGTTTATTGAGTGGAATCGTGATAGGTTGGACTTCTGATTATTACACAAGGGAAGACAAGAAACCAACAAAAACAATAGCTCATGCAGCAGAAGAAGGACATGCTGTAGTAGTTCTCTCAGGAATCGCTTATGGTCTGCAAAGTGTTGTACTTCCAGCAGCAGGAATCATTGTAGCAATGGCAGTATCCTTCATCCTTGATGGAGTATTTGGTGTAGCTATGGCAGCAGTAGGAATGCTAGCAATTGTAGGAACAATAGTATCTAATGATGCTTATGGGCCCATAGTAGACAATTCTCGAGCAATTGCTGAACAAGGAGGATTAGGTGAGGATATTATTCGTAAAGCTGATACTTTAGATTCAGCAGGAAATACAGCAAAGGCAATAACCAAAGGATTTGCAATTGGAGCAGCCAATCTAGCAGTACTAGCACTGTTATTCTCATTTATACAAGAAGCAGGAATAGTATCAATAGATCTACTCAGTGTTAAAGTGCTCATTGGAGCGTTTATAGGGGTAATTATACCTGCTCTATTCTCAGCGCTGTTAATCTTATCAGTGCAGAAAAATGCAGCTAAAATGGTCAAAGAAATCAGAAGACAATTTACAGAAAATCCAGGTATTTTGGAAGGTACAGAACCAGCTGATTTCAATAGGACAATAGCAATAGCAACAAAAGGTGCTTTAAGAGAATTAATACTACCAAGTGTAATATCGATAGTAACACCAATTCTAGTAGGTGTGATATTCGGTGTAGCATCTCTAGGAGCATTCTTAGCAGGAGCAATATTATCAGGATTTGTGTTTGCAATATTCATGTCTAACTCGGGTGGAAGTTTTGATAACGCCAAAAAATGGATCGAGGACGGCAATCTTGGTGGTAAAGGTACTGAAACTCATAAAGCTGCCATCACTGGTGATACTGTTGGTGATCCACTCAAAGACACTGCTGGTCCAAGCATTAATACCCTCTTAGTAGTTATGTCCCTTACTGCTTCAATGTTTATGGGCTTACTCGCTAAAATTTCTAGTGGTCAAGGTATTCTCCATGATGCATGGTTCAAAATCGAAGGTATTGATAACCAATATGTTTGGATAATTATTGTCATACTTGTTGCAGCAATAGCACTTGGTATTCTCTTCTGGGTTATAATCAAATTTGCCAGAAGCAAGAATATTTTCCAAAAAATCTTAAAGAAAGAGTAATCTAACTCTCCTTTTTCTTTTCTTATTTTTCTAAATATCTTATTCTACCCAATTATTTGCAATCAACAGTATTGCTTCTGTTGCTTTTTGCAATGCTTTTGTTGGAATATATTCTTTTCTTGAATGGAGAAGCATTCCACCTGCAAACAGATTTGGTGTTGGAAGACCCTTTGCAGATAACCTAGCTCCATCTGTTCCTCCTCTAATATATGAATAGTTTACTTCTAAGCCTGCTGCAATGATTGCTTTCTCTGCTTTTTCTGCCACTTCAGGATATGAGTTAAGAAATTTAATCATATTTTCATAACTATGAGTAAATTCTAGTTTTATTTCCAGTCCTCTGTACAGATTTTCAAAAGTGTTTTTGAGTGATTGCAAATATTCCATTCTACGTTTGTTTTCTTCTTCATTAAAATCTCTTAGAATCATTTTAGCTTCAGCTTTTTCCGCTCCCCCCTTCAAATCATACAGATGATAAAATCCTTCTCTCTTTTCTGTGCGTTCTGGTGTTTCAAATTCTGGAATCTGGCTGAAGAATCTTGCTGCTACATCGATAGCATTGATCATTTTATTCTTTGCATAACCTGGATGGACACTTAAACCTATAAACTCTATTTCTGCTTTCCACGCATCAAAGCATTCTGTTTCTAATTCGCCCATCTTTCCACCATCTAAAGTATAACCACATTTTAACTGGTTCATTTTTTCCATGTCTATCTTTAAAGTGCCTTCACCTATTTCTTCATCTGGTGTAAAACAAATTACTATGTGTCCATGTTTAAGCTCGGGATATTTCTTCCATGCAGTAACAGCTGTCATGATCTCTGCTATACCAGCTTTATCATCTGCTCCAAGAAGAGTATCTCCAGAAGCTGTAATAATATCTAAACCTATCATTTCTAGCAATTCAGGTGAATCTTTTACAGAAATTGTTAGTTTATCATCATTTGGAAAAGTGATATCAGAACCGTCATAATTTTTGTGAATCTGATATTTTACGTTCTTCCCACTAGCTGCTTGTGAGGTATCTATATGTGCTAAAAAGCTTATTGACGGAGCATCTTCATATCCTTGGCTAGCAGGTAAATCTGAATAAACATAACCATATTCATCATGAATTACATTCTCAAGACCGAGTTCCAAAAGTTCCTCTTTAAGCATTCTTCCAAGCTCTAGTTGTTCAGGAGTAGAAGGATGTGTGCCTGTTTCATCAGATGAAGTTGTGTCTACTAGTATGTAACGCAGAAATCTTTCTAGAACATTTTCTTGTATGAAATCTTGTACCTCTTTCGATATTTCCATTTGTATCGCTTTGAATCTACATATACGATTTAATAAGTTTTCTAAATTTAAATTCTAGATGTTATGTAAGTCTAATCAGTCTATTTATCTCTGAATATGTCCCTTCAAATCCTGATGTTCTTCAATCCTTAAAAAAATGTTTGGAATCCAAGGAAAGTGATTTGTGTTTAAATATTTCACCAAACATAGAAGAAGTATAAAAAATCTTAAAGAAAGAGTAATTTTTTACTCTTTGTTTTCTTTTATTTTCTTTTATTTTCTTTCATTCTCATATTTTTTTTATAAAACCTAACACTGAATAATAAACATTATAAACTTTAATAGGATTTAATTTTGACTACAATGACTACAGATAATGTAGAAAACCTAACAGCTAAAATATCCTTTCTTGAGAAGAAAATTGATCGGATTGAACAATTATTGCTACTACTAGTTGAAGAGGAATATCTATCTGATGAGGAAAAAGAGAGAATTTCCCTAGCTGATCAGATTATTAAGGACAAAGAATTTGATAAACTTGTTAAGGTGTAATAATGGTAGGTGGTCAGATTTTTGATGTTTTTCTCCTACCTGTTGCAGATAAGGAGCTAAAAAGACTACCAAAAAAACTTCAGAAGAAAATAAGAGAATTTCTTATGGAACTTAAACAACCTTACATTATTTCAGCAAAAAAAATGAAAGGAACTGAAAATACTTATAGAATTAGAATAGGAGATTATCGAGTTTTATATAAAATCTATACTGATGAGCTCATCGTAGTTATTATTAAAATCGCTCATAGAAAACATGTTTATCGATGATTCTCTTTATCAATTACACTAATGAAGACCAATTTGATAACTCTGTTGTTTCATCTTAATTTGTGGTTTCATCAAACTTACATGAAACAAGAAATTATTCAAAAATCTTAAAGAAGGAGTAATCTCTAACTCTTCTTTTTTCTTATTTTCTTTTTCTTTAATTCTTGAAACTAATATTATTTCAATAGATAATTAATATTTGAAAAATTTGTAGGAAGTGGTATAAACAATTTTATAAAGTTCTACTTTCCTTTCCTTTCTATTAAGTATTGATAACTGTGAGTACAAATGGATAAAATCGAACATGCCAAAGATATGATACGAGACGCAATAAGCAAAAACCCAAAAATAGCTGTCGCCTGTTCGTTTGGTAAAGATAGTATGGTTACTGTTGATATCGCTCGAAAAGTTGACCCCAATATTCCTATCTTTTCAGTTATGACTCTCTATAAACCTAAATCCACTTTTGAGTATCTAGTTCAAATGAATGAGAAAATGGACTTGGATGTACATGTTTTTATGGTTGCTGATGAGATTCCTGAAATTTTGAGCAAAAATAAGATTAAGACCACATTGTTATCAACAGTAAAATTTAACGCAGCTAAAGCTAGATATTCAAAAAGAATCTATAAAGTGGATCCCGATTTGTGTTGTAAATTACTTAAAGTGGACCCCACCAAAGAAGCGGTTAAAGATTTGGATGCATGGATATCTGGTCTAAGGAATACAGAAGGAATAATACGTGAAGATTATCATGAAATTGAACACAAAGGAGGATTGGTGAAAATAAACCCCATTCTCAGCTTTACTGAAAAAGATGTCTTAGATTACCTAAAAAACAATGATATCTTACTTCATCCATGGTATCTACAAGAATTTCCAGATAATCGAAAATATAGATCATTAGGATGCGAACCCTGTACAAAACCAATTTCAACTGATGTACCAGAACGAATGGGAAGATGGCAATCAACCAACAAATGTGCTGGAGAATGTGGTATTCATACCCAGATTCTGAAGAACTAAACTATTCTGGAAATAATTAATGTTAAACAGCTTGTTTTCTGAACTTTTCAAATTCTCGAATTGGATTTATGTGAATCTAAACATAAAAATATCATATTTGCATCTTAAGCAATTTTTATGAGAAAAATCTTGAAGAAAGAGTAATCAAACTCTCATCTTTTTTTCTTCTTATTATAGGAGCTAATAGACTTTTAGCTCGCCCACTTTGTTATATCTTAATAGAAAATAATTTCCGATATTCTTTAATTTCACCTGTATTTTTATCCCTTACTTCCATTATTGTTTCTCTTACTATATCTTTTCTTGTGTTTTCCAATTGAATTTCCTTCAATGTTTCTGTTAAGGGTGTATTTTGTTCTTGGAACCTATTCCACATTTCAATCTGACTTTCAACTTTCTTCCGTTCTTTTTCTATTTTCTGCATTAGAAATTTGAGACCTTTATCTTCAGCTATTATACTAGCAGTAGTTAATAACTCTAATGATTTTTTTACATTTAATTCAAGTAAAGCAACCTGAGATCTTAAGTAATAGAGTTCTACAAGAACCCAATAAAAACGTTTATCTTCCGCTTCATTCTGCAGTTCTAGAATCTGTTGAAGAACTTGTTCTAATGTTTCTTTACTTGCAGTAATTTGTAATTCCATTAATCGAATTTCAAGTAAACTAAAGAGAGCATCAGTCCTTAAGTAATCAGGTAATTTCTTATCTTTCAAAAGTTCTTTCAATATTCTTTTTGCTTTTCCCCAGTCATCTATATCTGAACTTGATTTATAATAAATAGTTAGAGCAAAATTATAGTAACCTTTTAAATATTCATATTCTCTCTTCTTAGCTAAATCCTCAAGTTGTTTCAAATAATCTTGTGCCTTTGTTTCTTCTTTCCTTTCAACTGCTAAAATAACTAGACTATACAATATTTTTGGAATAATTCGAGTATCAGCTGCTTTGATACTTAATTTCATTGCTTTTAGCAGAGTTTCTTCTGCTTTCTCAAATTCATTTTTCCAGAGGTAGATTTCTCCCATAATTCCATACATTAGATACTCTAAAAAACCAAATTCCAATGCTTTCTTAGCGTACTCTAAAGCTTCATCAAGCTGATATCTACTCAAGTACACGTCTGCTATATTAACATATAACCCTGAGAAAAGAAATGTTGAGCCAAGTTCTTTTAGGAGAGATTCAGATTTAAGGAGATATTCAAGAGCATCAATATAATTGAATCTTGCTGATTTTAATACGCCATATCTATTATAAGCAAAAGCTATTTCGTGCTTATTATTGATTGATTGAGCTAATTCCAGTGCTTTTTCAAGTATTTCTTCAGCTTCTTCCAGTTTGTTTTGATAGTAAAGTGTCATTGCTAGTTGGGAAGAATAAAATGCTTCTCGATCTTTATAATCAGCTTCTTTTGCATATTTGATTGCTAATTGTAAATTTTCTATTCCTTCTGTATAATCCCCCAAAGTTCCAGCTTGGGTTCCCTTTATACCATAAATATGACTTTTTCGTTTAGCTAACTCCTTTTGATCAACACCAGAGATTTTGGTTATTACTTGAAAACAATCTTCAATTAGTTTAAACGATTGTTTAACCTCATTAAGGAGATAAGATGTTATTGTTTCCAGAATTAGAGCATCTAGATATGTTAATGATAATTTTTCTTCTTTCTTTCTCATTGAAACACTTTTGGCTATCTCAAAAGCTTCTTTGTGATTTCCAAGTCTATTTTGTATGAAACCTCGGAAAATTAACAATCTTAGTTGATCTTCTTCATTAATGTCTTTTCTTTTGAGATTTTTTTCTATTACTTCTAATCCTTTTTTAAAATCACCAATAATTACTAAATGTTCAATATTCTTTAGTTGCCTTTCAATATTTAGAGACAAAATCTGTCCTCCTATATGAATTATTAGTTTCACTTTATAGGTTATAATTTTTGCGTATGATTGTAGTTTTTTTTTGGTTCTCTGAATGGAAAGTGATTATCTAAACAATAATAACTTTATAACTTTTTATTATGAACATTCTTTGTAAGAGGTTTAATTATGTTTGATGATTTTAATGAAAAACTAGCCAAACTTGTTGTAAATTACTCCGTTAGAGTACTAAAAGGACATACCGTTATGATCAGTGGAGGTGTAGACTCTGCTGATTTAGTAAGAGAAATAAATATAGAATGCATAAAAGCAGGAGGACATGTAGTTAATACAAATTTAGCAATCCCTGGAACAGCTGAGTTATTTTTCAAACACGCACAAGAACATCAGTTGAATTATGCAAATCCTTTTGCTATTGATATGATAAAAAAAATTGATAAGTATATCAATGTCTTCAGTTCCACAAATAGAAAAGCACTTGCTAATGTAGATTCTGCTAAACAGATGCAAGCTAGAGAAGCAAATAAGGAAATGACCAAAGTATATTTTGAGAGATCTGCTTCAGGAGAATTAGATTGGGTTATTTGTCCTTATCCTTCCCCAGCTTTTGCTCAGGAAGCAAATATGGGAACTATTGAATACAAAGAATTTGTCTACAGAGCTTTAGCCTTGGATAAACCTGATCCAGTTGCTCATTGGAAATCAGTTAAAGAAGAACAAGATGGAATCGTGAATATTCTAAACACAGGAAAAGAGCTTAGAATTGTGGGAGAGGATACTGATTTGGTTTTGAGTATTGAAGGTAGAGGATGGATTAACGCTTGTGGAGATAAAAATCTTCCAGATGGAGAAGTATTCACATCACCTGTAGAAGATGCAGTGAATGGTACAATTCGTTTCACCTATCCAGGAATTTTCATGGGTAAAGAAGTAGAAAATATCTGGTTAAAGTTTAAGGATGGAAAAGTTGTTGAATATTCAGCTTCCAAAGGCCAAGAACTTCTTGAGAAAGTCTTAGAAATTGAAAATGCAGATATTTTAGGAGAAGTAGCAATAGGAACTAATTATGGCATTCAGAAATTTACTAAAAACATGCTTTTTGATGAGAAAATGGGTGGAACTGTCCATTTAGCTTTGGGAAGTGGTTTTGCTCAAATTGGTTCTAAGAATGAAGCAGCTATTCACTGGGATATTCTAAAAGATATGAAAAGTGAAGAATCAATAATTTATCTAGATGGAAAGGAGATTTACAAAGCTGGGAAATGGTCAATTCCTTA
>DXJF01000094.1 GCA_019057375.1 Candidatus Heimdallarchaeota archaeon | reverse complement strand
TGCTAATAAGGTCAATTAATTCCTTCTTGTCTTGAGCAAACAAATATGAAATTGATTCAAAGCCTGGACTTGCTTTATCAATTAAAACTTGCACATCTATTATTCTATTGGTTTTTTCTATTTCTGAAAGAACTTGCTTTTTTTCAATATCCAGATGTTCTGTTTCAATGAATTTAATCTTCTTTGTAAGAAAGATTTCTTTTAGTTCATCTTTAGTTTTAACACTCAGAATCCATTGAATAGCTGGACGATGTTTTTTCATCCAAAGGAGTAAAAGCGATGAAGTTTTAGAACACCCGAACTCAGGAGGACTAACATTTGTAATCTGTTCTTTCACTTTAACTATTCTTCCTGGAAAGCTAGCTACATCATCCAAATCAGTAGCATCGTTTTCACAGTGAGCTAATTGAGCTCCGATTTCAGGTATCCATTGATATAAGTCTTTAACACTTTTCATTTCTTCTAGAATATCATTTAGATTCTGAATAATTATTGATCTTGAGGCAATAGTTGGAAGAGTATCAAATCCATAACATATGTTGCAATTCTGTATATTATTGATTTCTGGTAGCATCTGCTTATGAATAGAGCAAATAGGACCACTAATCCTTAGAGATTTGCACTTCGTACAAATTGTTCTCATTATATAATCTAGTGACTGCTTTGAAAAGAGCATATCCGAAACAGCTAATGAAAGAGTCTCTAGATGAGGGTTGACTCTTTTATCTCCTATTTCTGCAATATCCTTTTGTAAGTAGGAGACAATTACGGGTTGTTTAACTCCTAAAATTTCTGCTATTTTGTTTTGAGATAATCCTTTATCTCTCAATTCATGTGCCACTCTAATTCTTAAACTTGGTAAAAATGTTGATGCAATAAACTCACAAGGAAATCTCATTTAATCACTTATATGAGTACTATAAAGGAGCCCTATTTAAAGTTTCCAAGAAACACGAATCATTAATGAACTACATAACAGATATAAACAACTAATACTTTGGTTGCTTGAAGTAAAATGCTTAATGTCTTAAATGCTGTCCTAGGTACAATGGTATTTCTTATTGTGAGTGTTGTACTTTCTTGCATAGTCTTTTGGATGTTCAAGTATACTGCGAAAGAACCAAGGGAAGACATCAAAGAAGGGTTGATTGAGAATTAACAATTAAATAAACTTGAAATTAAGGATAAAAAACATTTTGAAGCAAATTTAATAAGGGTATCAACATAAAATAAATAGACTAGCTGTTAATAATGAAGCTGTATACTTCGAAATAAGGAAAGAAATAAAATGGAAAACGAAGAGAACTCAATATCAACTGGAACAATCTATCTAGAGCAGATATTCAAGATAGCCCAAGACAGAAGATATTCAACAGCTATAGATGTCTGGTCCATAATCCTTGATGCAGAGTTCTCAAACAGAAAATATGAAAGTTTAGATGGAAAGTCCATTTTAGGGATTACAGCATCTGACATTGCTTCTAGCTTAAATATGCACCTTAGCTCTGTTTATCATAATCTCAAAATTCTTCAATCTGAGGAATTTAACTTACTCGAAACAGATGAATTGATCATTTATAATGAGAAAGGAAGAAGAGTTAAACAAAAAGTATACAATATACCAAGAATCTATTACGATGAATTCAAACAAATTCTGAGTGAACTTCATCATGAAGGATTCAGGGCACCTCATAGGAAGTTTACTTTCTTCAATTTACTTAAAATTCGAGGAATACTATCCCATTATGCAGCTTTATTACACAAAGATAGAGTACTCGTAACAAACGAAGTTGAAGAATCTAAGGATTGGTATGTTGATTGGATGAACCCTACTAGGTTGCGCAATAATATTGTAACTCCAGGAGTTTTATACAAATTTACTCAAGAAGATATGGAGAAGATTCTAAATCAAATTGTTACTCTTCTTGAAGATTACATAGGTAGTTATAGTGATGAAGACGAAGAAAGAGGAATTTTACCTGTTTCTTTTACATATTTAGTCTTCGTTCCTTATACCGAACTAATGAGAAGAGGTGAATGGCTTAATAGAGAGGAATATGAAGAACGGATCACAGAATCTCTAGCAAAAATCTCCAAAGAGGATATCCTAGAATGTCAAAAAGACCATGATACATTCTTCAGATATGGTTTAGCTTGTCCTGTTTGTGGGGAGAAACCAAAGAAGTACAAGCGTTAGGTTTTAGCCCAAAACCTGACCGGAATCTATTCTAATAACCTGCCCCTGAATATGATCTGTAGTTAAGAGTAATTTGATGAGAGGGTATACTTCTTCAGGTTTTAGTGATTGTTTCATAGGATTCTTATTTTCAATCTTAAGTAAAATATTATCATATGAATCACCAGATTCTAGAGCTTTATTTTTGAGCTCATCAATATGTCTGCCAGTCATAACATATCCTGGAGCAATTGCATTTGTGATAATCTTATGTTCTGCGCCTTCTTGAGCAAACGATAAGGTCAAGTTGTGAACAGCAGCTTTTGCAACACCATAAGGCATTTTCTCTTTAGAAGGTCTTAATCCCGTGGTTGATCCAAAGAAGAGTATATTTCCTCCATCTTGCTCTTGCATCCACATATAACCCTCTTTACCTATTAGAAAAGTTGAATCTAGATTAACAGCTAACACATTTCTAAAGTCACTGTAACTTACATCTTCAATTGGTTTACTAATCAAACTTCTTCCAACGAAAATGATTAACCCGTCGATTTTTGGAACAAGAATTTTAACCTCATTAAAAGCTTCAATAACACTACTTTCAGATGTGTAATCACACTCTACAAAGTCTATAGAATAACCATTTTGATTAAGAATTTCAACAAATTCTTTGCTGTTCTTACCTCCTATACCTATTACTCGAAAGTAATCCTTAACTAGTTTTTCAGTTACAATTTTTCCAATTCCACTTCCTGGAGCTGCAATTAATATTGTTTTTTGATGATCTTTGGCCATTTTCTTCAAATACATTTACTTTACAAGATGTTAAATTTTTTTGTGAATCAAAAGTAAGGAAAATACTTAAGGAGAATAGAATAAATGTAAACACATAACCTAATGTGATTAAACATGGAAACAGAAGTTTTTACTGTAAATATTGATCAATTAAACATGAACAAAATCAGAGATGTAGCTAATGCTATTTCTGATGGTCAAATTGTTGCTTTTCCAACAGATACAATCTATGGAATGGGATGCGATGTTTTCAATGAGGAAGCGGTTAAGGAATTGTATAAAATAAAAGGACGACCAACAAATAAACCTGTTAATGTATTAATATCAAGTGTTGAACAAGTATATGATTTAGCAAAAAATATTAAACCTTTGTTTTTCACTCTTGCTGAAAAGTTCTGGCCAGGAGCTTTAACAATAATAGTTGAAAAGAATGCAACAGTAAATGACATTGTAACTTCTGGACAAAGTACTGTAGGAGTTCGTTTTCCAGATAACTTAATCGTACAAGAGTTAATTAACATCACACATACACCTTTAGCTACAACTAGTGCCAATATATCAGAAGAACCAAGTGCAACTAAAGCTAAAGAAGTTTTAAATTACTTCAACGGCAAAATTCCATACATTATTGATGGAGGAAAAGTAGATATTGGTCAGTCTTCAACAATTGTAGACATTTCATCAAAACCTCCAAGAATTGTTAGACAAGGAGCTATACCATTTGCTGAATTAAAGCCGAATATCAGAGGATTAAGAAAGGAATAGAAGATAAACTAATCATATAGAACCTTTTTAAATGACCAAATAAATAGTTAAAGTTGATTTAAATGTCAATGGAAATCATATTTTGGGATGTAGACACTCAGAGAGATTTTATGGAACAAGATGGGAAGCTTTACGTTCAAGGCGCAGAAAATCTCAAAGAAAACTTGGAAAAACTCACCCAATATGCAAGATTAAACAATATTAGAATTCTTGGATCAGTTGATTTTCATTCAGATACAGATCCTGAAATAGACAAAGATAATCCTGATTTTTCTGAAACTTTTCCACCACACTGCATGCAAAATGATCCAGGTCAAGAAAAGATAATTGAAACCAGATCAGATTTGACTAACTGGATAGACCCTGTTACATATCCTGAAAAAAAATTAGTTGAAGCTTTAGAAGCCAAAGGTCCTATCATGTTTAGAAAAACAGAATTAAGTGCTTTTTCAAACCCCAATTTAATGCCTTTAATAGGTATAATTAAACCAAAGAAAGTAATAATTTATGGAGTTGCAATAGATTTCTGCGTACGAACAGCAATTGAAGGGTTCCTAAATTTTGGAGATCTAGAAATCTATTTGGTAATTGATGCAATAGAAGGGATTGACGAGGAGACATCATTAAAATTGATTGAAGATTGGATTCAAAAAGGAGTCTATACAACTTCAACTGGAGCTATCCTACATGGTCACCTCTACGACTGAAAATCAGAAAGTGAGTTGATACCAACCATCTTTCAGCATTTCAGTTACTAATGTTCCTACATATTGAACATTAATACCAATCTTCTCTAACTCTTCACTCACCCCAAAATTGTCACTACAAGCTTTACAAGCAATAACTTCTACTTTAGCATCCATAAGTAGACGAATTTGTTCTTGAAAGTCTCTATTTTCAGCAGCTATTTTTTCTGTTGGTCCCCAGAGAATAACTCTAACTTGATCCATCCAACCCTGCTTCTTTGAATTATAAGCATATGGGAAACTAAGCTCACGGTGAACAATTTCATCAGCACTACTCAAAATCATGAATACTTTATGCATGATTTCAGCAAAAACTCATTCCATTTAATATTTTTGTTTAAACAAAAGATAGTAAAAACTCATGAATCAGGTAGAATATTCGGTACATAGAATAATTCATTGGTTTTGTTCATTCTCTTTTTTTTATTTCAAAAGAATATTTCTCTCTATCTATCCAAGGGCAAGCAGCACAATCATTACATGAACCAGTACAACTACCTTGGGGCAAAAAAAATCTTACTACTCGTCTTCTTAACCTTAACCAGAAGGAGACTTTTTCAAGAGTTGTGTTTTTTGTGTTCATTATATTCTTCCTACATAATTGCTGAAAATATTTGAAATACGATTACTGTTAAAATCGACGTAACAATCAAAGGATAGAAGAAACCAATTGCAGTTAGTTTCCAACTTTTAGTTTCAGATTTTATTACAGCAATAGTTGCAAAACAAGGAGCATAAGTTAGTTGGAACAACAAGAAGGATATAACTTGGGGTATGGTCCATAATACTTTTGTTATTCCTCCTGGATAAAGAATACTCAAAGCTGATATAATTACTTCTTTTGCTGGAATACCGAATATTAATGGTACAACCATCTTCCAATCAAATCCAAAGAGTGGAATTGTCATTGCTTCTAGTCCCCTTCCAAGGAATTCAGCTATGGAAATTTTAGTAACTATCACAGGACTCATTCCAACATAAAGTAAAACAGTATTCTCTGTTGGTTTAACATAAGGAACATTACTAAGGAACCAGATTACTAAGGAAGCGACAAAGATGAATGTACCTGCTTTTTTTAGAAAAATTCCAGTTCTTTCCCAAGTAAGATTCATTACACTTCTAAATCTTGGGCGACGGTATTCAGGAAGTTCAAGAATTAAAGGAAGTGGATCATCACGTTCATAGAACAATCTGAATATGAGACCAGTTAACAGAACCAACAAAATGCTAACTCCATACAACAGAAGCATGATAATTGCTGCTAGCCAAGGTTGAAAGAATATCCCAGTTAGAAATGCAATCACCCCTAGTCTTGCAGCACATGGAATGAATGAATTAGCAATAATCATCGTTGTTCTTTCTCTTTTGTTCTTAATAGTTCTAGTAGCCATCACTCCAGCTACATTGCAACCAAAACCCATGATGAGACTAAGAAAAGCTGAACCTTGCATTCCAAATTTCCCCATTACTTTATCCATCAAATAAGCAGATCGTGCCAGATAGCCTGAATCTTCTAGTATTGCTATTAGAGCATAGAAAATGAAAATTATTGGTAAGAACAATAAAACAGCTGCAATACCTGCAATTACTCCATTAACTAATAAACTGTTAAGAAAAGCAGGACTGTTAATACTCTCTAGGGATGTTAATACCCAAGAAGAAAATTGTACAAATATCCAATCAATTCCAGTGATTATTGGTGATGAAGCGTAAAAGGTTATTAAGAAAAATGCTGCAAAAATAGCAGTAAGGATTAGATATCCCCAGAACTTATGTAGAAGAGCTTTATCTATTTTATCACTTGTAGTCTCTTTGAAATCTTCAAATCCAGAAAGAGCAGAATATACCATATGATGTAAAGCATTATATTTTCTCTTAGAGATTTCAACTGCTGGGTCGAATTGCTCTTCTTTGGCTAGTTTCTCAATCTTGTTTTCAATATCAGCTAAGTCATATTCTTTAGCTAGTTCATCTTTAACAATTTGATCACCTTCAAGAATTCTAAATGCTACCCATCGTGTGGGATATTCGCTTAGTAATTTCCTATCTTCAATTTGATTAGAAATATTCTTTATCATATACTCAATTTTTCGAGAATACACTATCATTGCAGGGTTAAAGGTATATTTCGTGGTGTGTAAAGAATCATAGATAAATTTCTTTATTCTTATGATGCTTTCATCTTCATATGCACAAACATAGAGAATAGGAATGCTTAGTTTTTCCTCAAGGATACCGACATCTAAATCTAGACAATCTTTTTCTGCTAAATCCTTCATATTTATGATAATTGCAACATTTTCTGTGAGCTCCATTGCTTGAAGTGCTATAAACAAAGTTCTTTCTAAACGAGTTACATCTGCTATTACACAAACAAGATCAGGTTTTTCCTCAACAATAAAATTTCGAGTAATAACCTCTTCTTCAGAACGAGCTGAGAGAGAATAAGCTCCTGGTAGATCAACTAAAGAGAAATATTCATCAGAAAGAATAAAGTGTCCTTCTTTTCGTTCTACAGTTTTACCAGGCCAGTTTCCTATATGTTGATGAGAACCAGTTAATACATTAAAAAGTGAAGATTTGCCAACATTAGGATTCCCAAGAAAAGCTATTTTATGCTCAATAGAATGACCATTAAATATTTGTTGTTTTTTGGTTCTCTTTTGTGGCTTGGAGAGTCTTTCGGAAAAAACTAACCCCTTCTTGAATTTTCGATAGTCTCTTCTGTGTCTATGAAAACGGTTCTTCTTTCCACAATGAGGACATTGTTTAGGCATAATACTCAAACCTATGAGACTTCTATTTTTCCAGCTAATCCTCTTCCTATAGCGACACGAGTTCCTTTAACGTCTACTATTACTGGACCTATGTCATTTTTAACTATTCGGATTTTTTCTCCCTCATGAATTCCAAGATCAGCTAAGAAACGAATAGCTTTGAATCCCGCTTTGATTGCTTTGACGGTCACTACAGCATTTTCGGGCATATTAATCAAGGAATCATTTTGCGACAAAGCAATACCTCATTTTTTTGAAAGAAAATTTTTGGATGCGTCCAAAATTTCAAGCTAGTGATTTTTCTGTGAAAGGATTTTATAAAACTATCGTTTGAGACTGTAAATTTTGGATGTAGAAAAGTTTTGTCCAAATCTAATGAAAAACAGAATAAAAAGAAAAGAGGAAATTAGAAGATAGGATTCGCAAGAGGATGAAGATCAATTGAACCAGCAGTACCATCTATGATGTAGGTTGAATTTGTCCCCAAATCAGACCAGAAATTGCCACTAGTTGTTACTATATTGTACCAACTATTCGAATTTCCATTATCGATTGTTTGAGTTCCTCCTCCTACATTATTATCTATGAAATCATTAGAATATACAGATATATCAGTAGCTGTAGTACTTAGAACAATACTATAATCATGACCTAAACTGAATTGATTATTATTAATTGTACAATTTATTGTTTCTATGATCTGAATAGCAACTGTAGTGTTAATAAAAATATTATCTTGAATTAAACCTGTTCCTTGAGTTACATTTTCAAGAAGAATACCGACAACATTAGTGTTAGAAATATTGCAACCGCTAATATTGAAGTATTTGGAGGTGTTTTTAATCACAATACCTTTATCTACACCTGAATCGAGAGTTAAGCCATCTATACTGTACGGACTAAGAGCAGTGCCTTCTCCAGCTAAATCATATTTGGCAAAATCATCATCTGATTCTATTAGTATATTGGTTATTAGTTCTTCTGGAGAACCTCGAAAACTAAGTAACATAATTGTAACAAAGGCTCCAATTAATATTACACCATAGAAAACTTTGACGAAGTTCATGTTTTTGAAATCTATATTAAATCTCTTACTCATACATTTCACATCTAATAGTTTAATGAGGTAATCTCGTTAATTTACTGAAAATAAGTTTTAATGTATCTCTTAAAAACATATCTAGTTTAGTTATGTAAATTTATCTTGGTTTTAACAAATTTTTATTATGTTGCTATTACTATATAAACAGAAGCTGAACGACAAATCTATTTAATTTATGTAATTGCTAATCTTGTAATTTCTCTGTTTTCAATTGCTTATTTACATATGACCGATGATGAAAATCAAAAGTAAAATTGAAAATACTAATGTTACAGCCGTTATTACTACTCCCGCAATAATTACTAATAGAACAAAAACCATGAAATCTGTTTTCTTTTTAGTTCTTTTTAAGTAAATTGCTATGATAGTCATTACTAATGTAAAAAAGAAACCTAATGGGACGAGTATAAATATCAAGTTACGACTTGCGTAGTTTGATACAAGTGCAGATATATCAACTCCTAATGCTATAGCAACAATGATTAAGAAGCTGATTTTGCTAGAAGGTTTAATTTCTAGTTTCTCCTTTTGTTCTTCTTCAGTAGTCACAACGCTAAATATGTCTTTTAATACTATTAAGTTTTGTTTCTTTTGTTTTTTTTCAGATTTTAGAAACTTAGTGAATGATTTTAAACAAATTTCTTTTCTTTATCTGTTGCCTTACATCTTTTGTAGACTACCTTCTCATAAACTATCTTTTCAGATAGGGTTCTTATTGAGAAGGGAGTGGGTTTGTTTCTACTGGAAGCTTTTCTCAAGGTTTAAAAATAACTTAAATCAAATTCAAAGAAACAAGACTGGTTGATTTTTATGAATTGGAAGTACTGGAAGAAACTAGCAATTCGGTTTGCTATACTAAATATTATTTTTTGGGGGATAATAGCAATATCTATTTCTCTGACGATTAAGACACCTAGTAAGTTCAAATATACAGATTCAGATTGGGATGATTTCTCATATAGTCCCAATTATAATAAAACTGAGTGGAATATTCTATTTGATGGACATTCCCATACATATTACTCAGATGGAAGTCTTTCACCTAGACAAAACATACTATGGCATTTAGCAATGGGATTCAATGCTATGGTATTGACAGATCATAATACATTCGATGGAATAGAAGAAATAAGAGAGATTGCTCGAAACGAATTCAATGACTCGATAAAAGTCTTAATAGGAATGGAATGGACAACTGATAGATGCCACTTGAACATTATTCTTCCCCCTGATACCACTGCAGAAGATTATGAGGAATTGTTAACTTTTAGCAGCTACGCATATACACCAACCGATTTGGAAATTCAAGAGCTAATAACTAATACTCACAACCTTGGAGGAATCATACAGATAAATCATATTCCTTGGTCAATGGACTATTGTCGAAATCATCCAACAAGTGAACAGTTCAGAGACTGGGGGATAGATTATATAGAGATAATAAATTATGAAACTTTTGATAATGAGTCATATTATTTCTGTCTTGATAACGGTTTAGGGATGATAACAGGAACAGATATGCACAACCCTGAGCCTGTATACGCCTATACTACACTTAATACTTCTGAATTCACTGAACAAGCTATCTTCGATGAATTGAAAGCTAAACGTACAGGTTTTCTCTATAACGGTATATCCTCACCCTATACAGTTGAACATGGGATAAATCCTGCATACATTCTAACTTATCCCTTAATCAAAATTGGTGAGTTGTTTGAAGGAATGTACTCAAGTGCATCTTTTGGTCCTATGCTAGCTGTCTTCTTCACATATGTATATGGTCTATATTTCTTACTTGAAACTTTGAAATTTTTAGTTCCCTATAGTATTAAGAAAATAAAAAGCAAAAAAACATAGATACTTGTGAGAATTACTTTTTCTTCTTTTGTTTTTCTTCAGCATCTATTTTTTCCCATTCAATATTAGGAAAAGTTATATTCATTCTAGTTCCAACTGTTTCTCCTAAACGTTTGACACTTTCTATCTTAAGAGTTAAACCATATCGTTCTAGCATACTCTGTGTGACTGCAACATCCAACTTCTTTGTATCAAGGTCCGCTATTTCCAGAATTTCAGATTTAGCATCATGTGATAAAGATATTCCCTCAAAATGTAACTTGATATTAATCCTATCCTGCCTTGGTTTAGTTACATAAATTTCCACTTCTACCTTATCGTCAGTATACTCAATCATTCTGACTATAAGGTTAACAATTATTCTGTGTAAATATTCATCCCCTAGAACCACAAGATCTTCCATATGGGTTACTTCTGTCCTAATCTGCTTAGCAAAGAAATTGTTGAGATATCTTATAGCATGATTGATGACATCTGCTATTTTCTGATTCGATAAAGGTCTTTCCTCTTGTAAAAGGAGATTGATGTTAGCATTTTGAATGAGATAAATAGATCTGATTGTAATATCTCTCATCTTGTTGAGCAATTGTTCCACTGTCTCTTGAGCAACTTCTTCTTTGTTAAAGATTCGTCGAAAGAAATCTATATAGCCTAATTCTGCATGGAGATTATTTAATAAATCGTGTTGAAATAGCTCAAAGAGGAATTTTCTCTGCATTGCTGAATCTATTATGTCAGTGATATCTCTACACATTAAGACAATGAAATTTTGCTCAAGTGATTTCAATAGACTTGATGAAATATGAAAGGGGATTTCAATTTTGTTTTCTGTTATGAAATTCAATCGTTTAAATTTACTTCCTTGTTCTTTAGTATCTTTTAATAGCTCTTGAAAACCTCCCTTTTCCTTAATGAATTTCTTTAATTCAGTATTTTTTATATCTTGAATAGTTTTGCCTAGATATCTACAAGCTTGGATATTAGCATCGTGAATTATCCCTTCTGTATCTACTAAATATATCATATCCATACTGTTTTGGAAAATGATATCAAACGTTTCTTGAATTAAGGTAACATTCTCTTCAGGATTCATAATTTACAATCACTTTAGTACAATAGTGTTATATTCTTACACCGGATAAAATAGTTTCGATGCAGCATATAAAAAAGTTGGTAATTCAGTACCAAACATCTTTTAACTTCAGGAAGTATGCAGCAATATTTGTTACGAAGTGCAAAGCTGGTGTCAAAATTATCAAAGCTATGACATAAAACCATAAGTGGCTTACTCCCCATACAAAGGGTAAAGCAAATAGAAGACCAGTAACCATCCAAGATCCTTGATCATATAGTGGCAAAGCTCCTCCTGACGGAATATTTATCCTTCTTTTAATAAATGACCCTAACAAATCTGCAAAGTGATCACCAATACTCATGAAAAAGCCTATGTACCAAGGAAACACCGGATAAGCAGATTTTGTTGGCGAAAAGGAAGTAGTGTACTTATCAGCTAGAACAAAGACGTCCCATTTAATGTAGCACAAGTACCAAACAACAACACCTGTTACAGTTCCAAAGATAATTCCAAAGATAATCCCTCTCCAAGTCTTATGATCTCCAAAAATCCTTCTTCCATCTTTCCAGTTTTTCCCTCCATCTACAGGGACACCGAGGAAAGGAATGAATTTACTAAGACTAGCGAAAGAATTACAAGCATAAATAGGAGCTCCAAAAACTAGACCATACCATACTAAAAGGAAAAATGTTCCAACATCCATACAAAAAAGCAATTATTTCATCGAATAAAAGATTTTTGCATATTTGTTCAGTTTTAAATTTTATCGGTTTAGCATCTAAATAAAGAAAAATATATATGGCATACTGTATTACTCACTATTGAGCATTGTAGAGGTCTTAAGATTGAGCATTAAAACTGGACGACGTAAAATAGATTACGAGTGCAACATCTGTAAATCTAAAAGAATCCTCTATGTTTTACCATCATTACATCACTCAGTTGATGAGAAAGGATACGTCGAATATGTTGATATTCATGCTTGTGCAGATGACAGATTAAATGCTAACATTATCTATGTAGATAAGAACATGGTTGTAAGATCACAAGTACCTGTTAGAGTTGGAGATGATATATCAACTCAAGAAATCTCTGCAATGCAAATACCTGTTCCTAAAAAAGTTGACTTTAAAATAGCCAAAATCGAACCTGAAAAGAGTTACAAATATAAGAATCTTAAATCCTTAAAAATCGTTGACAGGTTGAGGCAAACCCATTTTCAACTTAAAGAAAAAGGAGATGGAAATTTGCTTAAAGTAACTTCCGATTTAGATTTTATAGATATTGAAACAAAAATATCTAAGAATATCGATATTAACGTTGCTGAAGATTGGTTGAAACAATTAGCTTCTATATTGGAGGCTATAGTTTTACTAGATGAAGAAATGCTTTCTTTCATGATTCTTTATCTTGACCCTAAAATTTCTGAACCCCCTACAGGAGAGAGTATCATTGAGTTGGATATGATCCTCCATGCTAAAAGCTCCTTTCCAATAGCGTCTTTGAAATCTTATGCAACTTTTAGAAGACAATGGCCAAAAATACAAAGCGAAAGAAAGGGAACAGATTTCGAATCTTATGAGAAACTTCTTACATATTGCATAGGCAACCAATATAAGACACTTCTAGATATTTTCTTCAAAGCAGAATCAGCAATGAATTTTCTCCATTTCATTGAAATGATAGAAGATATGTCTATGCTTGGTTTAATCAATATTAGAAAAACACAGTTTTTCACAGTGGATGATTAGCTTTTTTTCAGAAAAAATAATAAGCAGTGAATTTAGCAATTATTTGATGACTCATCTAGCTGATAGACTTTCCTATTTTCAAGAGTCAGTTATTAGAGAAATGACTCGAAAGGCAAATGAATACAATGCTATTAATCTTTCTCAAGGGATGCCAGATTATTCTCCTCCAGAAGAACTCACAGAAGGGATTACAGAAGCAATTAATCACAATGAACATCAATATACAGTTACCTATGGCAGAAATGATCTTAGAGAAAAAATTGCTAGTAAATATGAATCCTACAATAAAATCCAATATAATCCAGAAGATGAAATAACTATTACTTGTGGTGCAAGTGAAGCAATCGCTAGTAGCATTCTCTCTCTACTTAATCCATTAGATGAGATACTTGTATTAGAACCATGGTATGAGAACTATGTTCCTATCGCATATATAGCTGATGGAAAACCTATTTTTGTGAAGCTGTCTGAGAAAGATTTTAGTATTGATGAGGAGAATTTCAAGAATAAAATTGGTGATAAGACAAAAGCTGTTATTATAAATACACCTCACAATCCTTCAGGAAGAGTTTTTTCAAAAGAAGAATTGAGCTTTCTTAGTGACATCTGTAATGATAATAATCTCATAGCTATTACTGATGAAATCTATGAGCACATTATCTATGATGATGTTGTTCATATCAGTCCTGCAAGTCTAAATAACATGTTCGAGAGAACAATTACTATTTCTGGCTATAGTAAAACATTCTCTATCACTGGATGGAGAGTTGGATATGTTGCTGCAGAAAAAGAATTAATGACAGGAATAAGGAAGGTTCATGATTATCTGACAATTTGTGCTCCCACCATTATGCAATTTGCAGCCTTGAAAGCATATAATTTACAACAAGACTATTTTGAGTCACTCAAAAACCGTTATCAGAAGAACCGAGATGAAATAGTTAATGGTCTCCGCAAACTAGGATTTGGAGTAATGGAACCTAAGGGAGCGTACTATCTTCTTGCAGACATTTCAAGTTTTGGAATGAATGATTTAGAGTTCGCTGACTTTCTAGTTAAAGATGAAGGAGTAGCTACAGTTCCAGGTTCAAGTTTTTACGAAACAACAGGAAGAAAGGAATCTGATGGATCTAAGTATGTTAGATTCTCATTTTCTCACAAACTTGAAACGATTAAAGATGCTCTATTAAGAATTGAAAAAAGACTAACTAATATATAATTCAAGAACAAGGATTACGAAATATTTATCTTGGTTTCAGTATACGGAACCTTATGGAAATTAAAGATGAAGATATAGTTGGGATTCCAAAAAGTAAAATATCTCAAATGCATTTGTTATTCTTTCTGATAAATCTAGTATTCCCAATTATTCTAGATCATTTTGTTGTAGTTAGAGACGTAATGTTTGTTAATCCAATTAGTGTAGCTTTAAATCCAGATACATTTGATCTTAATCCATTGTTTAATTACAAACTTTCTATGATCATCTCGATAGTTCTTGTAAGTGTTTACATAATTGTAGCAATTGTTGCTTCAATAATAAAATCCTTTGACAGAAGTTTCCTAAATGTTACAGCACTTCTTGCAGCTGTAGTATATCTTCTATTCTTTGTGATATTCTTGTTCCCACCCTTAGGAGGTTGGCAGCTTTATCTCTTGTTTATAGCATATTTAGGAAGATATTTCCTAGCTATTGGAGGAATTTTATATCTCATTTTGCTACTATCTCAAACTAAACGAGCAGTTCAGGAATTGATATAAGAAATGGAATAGGCATGAATACTTTTTTAAGTATCCTTGTTAGATTTTCCAGCGAAGAAATATTCATCTATTTAACGTATTTTTTCTCTAATTCTTCAATTAAACCTAAGGAAATATCTGAGAACAAAGATAATTTTTCTCTATCCAGTTTAGCAGCTTTATTGTATAGTTCATAGAATTTAAAGGGATTACCTACAGTTCTAATCAGCTCATCAAAATGTGCATTCTTTATTACTATATTTGCCATATAATATCCTAAAGGATGACCAGCAAGGGGAACAATTTTCTTGATTTCTAGACCTAATTCCTTATTTGTTAACTTATTACTTATAAAATTTTCAATAACAACATTGATTTCTTTTATTATTTCAGGGGCACGTTTAACAGATTCTTTGAAATATTTCACATATGCTTTAGGAAAAGCTGTTTCAATGCCTCCATAAATAAAAAGGCCCTTGTCAATGTGGTCAGCAATTCCTTCTGCATGAATTTGATTAATTACCCAGATCAAATCCTTGTCTTCTTCTTCTATATCCTCTTTATCATACTCTAGCATTTGATTTCGATAGAAATGATGAACTTCATGAGCAGCTAGTGAAACAAAATCTTCTAATCTATTAGCAAATATTGCATCTATTACTATAGTTTCATAACCTCTTGCATCTGTATCAAAAATAAGAATTGAGACAGTAGGATTTTCCTCTAATTCCCCATAAGGTAAAAAAGCAGAAGCTCTTGCATAGATACTTTCATGGAGTTTCTTCCATTTTTCCTCAATTAGCTTTACATTTTTTTCATATGTTTTCTTATCTTTTTTTACTTGGGAATAATATTTGAGATATCGGCTTGTTTTACCCTCTAGCATCTTTTCTAATGTTTCTTCTTTTTCAGGGTCAAAAGCTGCAATAAAACTTTGTTTGAAAAAGTCCTTATTAAATTCTGAAGCAATAAGTGCACTATAACCTGGTGTATCGAATAATTTGTTCCAATCATCTTCTGAAGGATTAGAAGAACTTTCTAAAATTCCAACTATATGCCAAAATTGTTCAAAACTTGATAGATCAAGCTTAATTCTCATTGCTAGTCAATTCCTTAATCATTATTTCTGGATCGTTTGTAGGTTGCTTACAAACAAAATCTTTGCACACATATGCTGTTACTTTATTATTTACAAGCTTGTATTCCTTTAAGATTTCTATATTCTCTAGCAGTGAGTCATCTTCTAGATATTTTAGAATAACTACTTTGTTTGGAGCATATTGATCTTTTAGTTTCTCCAGAAACGCTTTGACTGAACTATCTCCTTTATTTGCTACAATTATAATCTCAACTGAAGGTCCTATAGCGAAATCAAGAGCTGTGAGAATAAAAGTAAAAGCTGACGGTATCTTATTTATTTGATTAGCGAAAGTTTTCAGTAGTTCATCAGCTTTTTTCTCTAAACTTACTTCTGATGTTATCTTGGATAGTCTTAACAGATTATACATTGAAACTGAATTTCCTGATGGTATAGCCCCATCATAGACATTTTTTTCCCTAACTAGAAGTTCTTCACCGTCATCAGTTGTAAAAAAGAAAGCACCAGTATCTTCATCCCAGAAGTGCTTGAGGAGAATTTCATTTAGATTAATTGCTTTTTTCAGATACTCAGGATTATAGCTAGTTTCATAAAGTTCAAGCAATCCCCAGATCATAAAAGCATAATCATCTAAATTAGCTGAAATAACAGATTGTCCATTTCTATATCTATGTAGTAGTCTTCCATCCTTCTGATATAATTTACTGAAAATGAAGCCTACAGCTTTTTCTGCTACTTTCTGGTATTTTTTTTCTCCTAGAACTTGAGATGCTTTTGAAAAAGCAGCTATCATCAAACCATTCCAGTCAGTTAGGATTTTGTCATCCTTTAATGGATGTATTCTTTTCTTTCTTTCATCAAAGATTTTTTGACGAATGTGTTCAATTGATTCTTTCAGTTCCTTTCCTTCTAGTTTCAGTTCCTCACTAAATTCAATAATGTGTTTCTTCAAATGGGGAATATTTGAGGAAGATTTCTGCTGAGATGCTTCATCTAGAAAGTTACCAGAATGTGATATATTAAATATACGGATGGCTAACTCTGCTTCCTTATCATCAAGCATTTCTGTTATCTCTTGATGTGACCAGATATAGAATTTACCCTCTTCTCCTTCATTATCTGCATCTTCTGCTGAATAAAAACCACCCTCTTGAGAAGTCATATCTCTCATAACATATTCCAGAATTTCTTCTATAGTTTGTTTATATTCTTCCTTTTTTGTAATCTGATAAGCTTCAGTGTAGGCTAATGTCAACATTGCTTGATCGTATAACATTTTCTCAAAATGCGGAACTAACCAATGTCTATCTGTTGAATATCGGTGGAAGCCAAAACCAACATGATCAAATATTCCGCCTAATCTCATCTTCTGTAATGTTGTTTCAACCATTTGTAATGCTATAGGATCATTGAATCTTTTCCAATATCTAAGAAGAAAGAGAAGATTATGAGGTGAGGGAAACTTTGGTTGAGAACCAAATCCCCCTAATATTTCATCAAATCTATTATCTAACTCATCAAATCCACGGATGAGTAATTCATCACCATTATAGTCAGATTGAGATAAAAATGTTGATTCATGAAGATGAGTTGTTATTTCTTCAGCTGTTTTGAGAATATCTTTTCTTTTTGATTTCCAAATCTCAACAATCTGATTAAGCAAATCAATCAAACCCGTCATGCCAAATCTACTGATTTTGGGAATGTATGTTCCAGCAAAAAATGGCTTCTTCTCAGGAGTCATGATGATGGTCATTGGCCAACCTCCTCTACCTGTCATCATTTGAGTTACGGTCATATAGATACTGTCAATATCCGGACGTTCTTCTCTATCTACTTTAATTGAAATATAATTATCATTTAGAATTTTAGCTACTTCTTGGTCTTCAAAAGATTCATGTTCCATTACATGGCACCAGTGGCAAGTAGAGTAACCTACGGAAAGAAAAATTGGCTTATCCTCTTTGACAGCTTTATTGAATGCTTCTTCTCCCCAGGGATACCAGTCTACAGGATTGTAAGCGTGCTGAAGTAAATATGGACTTTGTTCATTTATTAGATGATTTGCCTTAGACATTTTCTTCAAGTACAAGATAGAATTTTCACTTTAAATAGTATCCAAAGAACAAAAATTCTTAGGTTCTGAACTATTTGTTACTTCATTAAAACAAAGCAGATATTTGATAAAAACATAAAGTACAGACACTAAGAAAACTATTTAACTCTTAAAATACGGAAGAATTAATAATGCTCCTCATTCCATCTATCAAATCTAGGGCACTTTTTCTAATTCTAATCTTTTCTTTAAACTTTGTCCCAAATTATAGATTTTTAAACTCAGATATTTTTTCAGATGAATTGTTTGAATGTATTGTTCTCAATAATGTTGGTTTAGATCGTTTTGAAGGATTCAATTTATTTGTTGTGGAAAGACACAGCACTTCGGGGTGGGAAATAATAAACCGAACAATGTTTATCACAGATTTAGATGCCAAAATCTACTTTGAGCGAGAGATGACAATAGAAGGAGTTTTAGCAGATAATGCAGCTGAATTCATAAATTCTACCACTATTCTTTATGCAGAACTTGGACATGCAAAACTTTGGAATATTGAAACAAATGTAACAACGAATTTTAGTTTTTCAGGTCATCATGATGTAGAAAGAAATTATGCAAACGATACTTATTTTGTTCTAAAAGCTTACGTCATTAATATCGGGGGAGAAGATTATCTCTATGATCAGATTCACGAATACACTCCAGATGGAAATCTCGTTTGGGAAGTAGATACTATCGATTTCGTAAATGAATCTCAATGGTGTCCCTTTGAAGATATGGAGTCAGAGCTTAGAGACATTACTCACTTCAACTCAATTTTTTATGATGAAAAGGAAGATTCAGTTTATCTTAACTCTCGGAATCTGAATACTTTCTATAAAATAGATCATAAAACAGGTGAAATAGAATGGGGGTTGGGAGAATATGGAAATTTCACCTTATACGATATTTATGGAAATCAACAGGAAATCATGTTTTATCATGGACACGCACTAGAGAAAATCAGTGATAACAAGTTCATATATTTCGATAATGATCAACATAATCAAACAGTCGCTGATAATCTTCGCTCCAGATTATTAGAGATAACTATAGACGAGGATAAAATGACAGCCAATGTTTCTTGGGAATGGACATCACCTCAAGATTATTTTAGTGGTTGGTGGGGAGATTGTGACATTTTGCCCAATAAAAATATGTTAGGTGTTTTTGGAACAACAAGTCACATTGATACAGATCTTGGAGCAAGATTAGTTGAGGTTAATAGGGAACAAGAAATTGTTTGGGAGCTTTCATTTCCTAAAATCGAAGATGAGGTTTTTGGTATTTATCGTATGGAAAGATTACGATTTGCCCCTATCGTTTCTGAACCTCAATTTATCGAAGATGTTAATTCTACTTACTTAGAATGGGATTACTGGTACAATTTCAGATCAAAAACAAACTTCAATGGAACCTATTACATTAACATTGATGATGTAACCGTAGAGACAGGCCAAATTGTCTTCCCACAGTTTTGGCAATCAGCTCAAATTCAATATTCAGTTGATGACATCACAACTGGTAGTCATAACATTACATTAGTTGTAGCTGATGAAGCTGGACATCTCTCAAATGAATCAGAAAGGTTTAGTTCCACAGGTTCAATTATTTTTAATAACCTCAACAGAAAAGCCTTGAAAATAGGTTTATCTGTTGGTATTCCAAGTTTAGTTGTACTTATTGGAGTCGCAGTTCTGGTGTTTTATCTAAGAAAGAAGAAAAGGATTAGAAAAAACAAATGATTCAGAAAGATTGTTAGATTCCCTATTACTTGTCTTCATCATAATCAGAAGCTGGAGGGGAAGGAACTTTGGCAACTTCTATTTTCCCATTTGAACTGATTACTGGTCTTGGAGGAGGAGCGCTAGGCGCTGGTATTGAAGGGGGAGGAGGAGTGTCTCTCATTACTGGTGAAACGAATAAAATGTGATTCTTCATGTTGTTGAACGCGAAGTAATAGAAAATATATCCGACTATCATTCCTGGAAGATAAAAAATATCAATGAAAAGTAATAATGCAAAAACAATAGTAATGAAACTTCCAGCAAGTAAGTGATAAGCTGAATTCTTCAAGACAGTTGGTTTGAGTCCATAACGGCTCAAGATTACATGAAAATTGTAGAAACTAATATTCAATACAGCATTTGCAATCATGATAGCTATAATCCAACCAAAACTTGGGAGAAAGAATGCTAATGATGAAAGAGATAAATAAACGATAAACCATTTCTGTATTTTTGAAGCTTGTATCAGAGTCTTTTCTTCTGCTTCAAGTTGTTTGAAGCTTCTACTCAACCTGAAAATTAAAGAAAATAACAAAATATTTATTGCAAAATATAGAAGTGAAAATATTATAGTCAAAGAAGCAAGTACTTTGAAACCAAAACTAGTATATAAAAACATTAAAGCTATTCCTGCTACAAGTGAATAAACATCAATAGTTATGAAATTTGAAACTATTGAAGAAACATCACCAGCAAAGAATAAATAATATGCTATTGCAAATAATATTGTTAGGATCAAACCTAAAATTACCTGTATAAGAATAAAATATGACACATCCTTAGATGTTTTGGAAATAATATTTTTAATATCATTTAATGTCTTTTTGTTGCTAGTAGGTTCCATAAATAACAATATTAATTAAGTATTTCTTCTTAAAAGATTATGGCTAATCCTAGTCACTTTAAAAGAAAGTAATTTACTCATATCGGTCAATATGAGCAAAATCTTCAAATGGATTCCTTGAAGATCTGGTTATTTCATCTTCTTGATGTTTTTCTCCTAGTTTACTTAAATCATCACTTTTTTTACCAATAGCAAGTAATGCAATCAGTCTATGTTCTTCAGGAATTTTAAGAATTTCTTTGGCTAAACCTTCTTTAAAGCCAGCCATAGCATGAGCTACCAGACCTTTGTCAACAATTGAAAGCATTAAGTGAGCGGTAGCCATTCCTGTCCCAAAGAGATAATATTCTCTAGGACCGATTAAGCATCCCATATCAGGATGAGAATGAACAGCTATTATCATTGAAGCTTCTTTAGCCCAATAATTACCTCCAGTAAGAGCTTCATGTAGATCAGATAAAACAGTTTTATCTTTAACAAAGACAAATCTCCAAGGCTGCTTATTGCCACAGGATGGTGCTCTAGAGGCCAGATAGGCTATATCCTTAACAAAATCATCTGTTATTTCAACAGGTTGGAAAGCTCTCAAAGCTTGTCTTTCTTCAATAACTTGTTTCAACTCCATTATTTTCACAGACCTATTTCAAAGATTTGAGAACTTCTCTGACTTCATTAACATGACCTTTAACCTTAACTTTGGGCCAAACCTTAGCTATAACTCCTTGAGGATTAATGAGATAGGTACTTCGAATAACTCCAAAGAGTTCTTTTCCATACATCAGTTTCTTTCTCCATGCATCATAAAGCTCTAGAATCTTATGATCTTCATCGCTCAATAGAATGTGTTTCAAGTCATGTTTAGCTATAAATTTTGCATGCCTTTCAGGAGAATCAGGGCTGATTCCAATCACAACGGCATCAATATCAACAAAATCAGCAATATTAGCACTAAAATCGCAAGCTTCAGTAGTACATCCTGGAGTATTGTCTCTAGGATAAAAATAGATAACTACCCATTTATCTTTGAATTGGTCCAAACAAATATTCTCATTCTTATCGTTTGGTAAACAAAATAGGGGGGCTTTTTCACCTTCATTTAACATTTAATTCACCTTTATTATAATTCTCTTCCTTTTTTACGTTCTTTTTTGATGAAACTTGTTATCTCATCAAAGTTAGGTACTGTAGACATTTCATAAATCTTCATAAAAACTATTTCCTTGTTTTTTCCAACAAGAACATTAACTCGATTGGAAACACCTTTATCTTCATTAAAAAAACCTAAAGATTTAGCTAAAGCACCATGGGGCCAAAAATCTGCAAGGAGTGGTGTATCTTTAATACCAAGATTCTCAGCCCAAGCTTTCTTAGAGGGAATAGTATCAACACTAACTCCAACAGCTGTAACGTTCAAATCATCAAATTCAGATTTAGAAGATTCAAGTGACTGCATTTGTTTAGCACAAACTCCAGTCCAAGCAAGAGGATGGAAAGATAGTAAAACAAGCTTATCTTTAATATCATAAAGATTGAAATCTTCATTATTTTGATCTTTTAGAGTAAAATCAGGAACAATATCACCTAATTGCATTTTAATCACAAGAGAAGATAATCTAGAAAACTTTTAAAGGCTGGTTTGTAGCAAAAATAAAAAAATATATCCAGAAAAAATAAATAGTAAAAGAACATATGATTGTGTATAGACATTACTCTACTACAACTATGCAAACTTGAAACATAAGAAGATTTAAATTATATCAAAATATAATGAGGTAGAATCTCAAATGTCGGGAGACCTAGGAAGAATTTTCAAAGTAGTACTAATTGGTGATGGAGCCGTAGGTAAAACAAGCTTAAGGAGAAATTATCTAGGAAAAAGCTTTCGAGAAAATTATCTAATGACAATTGGGGCTGACTTCAGCGTTAAGCAGGTTCCATATGAGGATTATATTGTCAGTCTGCAAATTTGGGATTTAGCAGGGCAACCTAGGTTTTCTGAAGTAAGAGGAGCTTATTATGCAAACACTTACGGAGCTATGGTTGTTTTTGACGTAACCCGTCCAAATACTTTTACAAATATCGATTTCTGGATTAATGAGATGATCAAGTACAATGATAATAAGCTCATACCATTGGTGATTATAGGAAATAAAAGCGATCTGCGAGGAGAGCTTCCAGAAGAGGTACAGGTAAACAAAACCTCTGCATTGACCTATGCACAAGTACTCTCTGAATGGGGAGGAATAAAAGTAGAATATGTGGAAGCATCAGCTAAGACAGGACAAAATGTTAGTTCTGCATTCGAAAGGTTAATTGACAGAATCTACTTCCAGATGGGTCTGTAACTCTAAAGATTAATTTTTAAAAAAAAGAAACTCATTTTCTTCTAATATTTTAAAATATAACTGAGATGAATGATAAAATACTGTTCAAGTATACTGTTTATTTTGATGTTTCATACGAAGAGTCGACATTGGATTTAGTGTCTCTTAATGTTCTAGCAAATACAACTAAAATAGCTAAAGCTACTGCAACAATTAGGGCAGTTACAAAGACGGTCATAAAAGGTAATGTGAGAGTTGCCATTTCTTACACCTTTAATAATCATATGTAAAATGAATAAGTTATTTTTAAAGATTACTAGAAAAAAATAAACGTTGCCACAAAAGATTTAAAAAGAGAAAAAAGGTTGAGAAAAAAATTGAATCGTAAGCAAACAATAGAATCGAGGGCTGAAACTTACAATTGAGAAATATTTTTACACTGAACTTGAGTAATTCTCCAATTAGTTAAACGTATTTGAATTCTTAACTTGAATTAGCTCAGCTGTTATGCTAATGGCTATTTCCTCTGGAGTGTTGCTATTGATACTTATTCCAATTGGAGAGTGAATTTTCTTTAGGGAATCCTTTGAAATTCCTTTTTCTTCAAGATTTGAAAAAATCTGTTGCTTTTTAGCTGCACTTGCCATCATTCCGATGTATTTACACTTTTTTGAAATAATGCTTTCTAATACTAGCTCATCTGATTTATGTCCGAAGGTCATAATTGCAACATAAATGTTGTCTCCCTCAGGAATGATAGTAGAAATGTCTTTGTAAGAAATAACTTTTTTCACATGAGCGCTGGTATTATCAGTCATAGTTGGTACTTCTTTTCTATCATCTAATACTGTAATATGAAAACCAAGAGTCGCTATTATACTTGATAATGCGAGAGACACATGTCCTCCTCCAATTATGAAAAGCTTGTCTTGAACACCTATATTTTCCTGATATGACCAAGAATGTTTATCTCCAGAATAAACTTTATCATGAGTTAAAATATCACCAAAATCTGCACTTATACCTTTATTAGAAATTGAAAGAACACCAGGTTTTGCTTCAGTATAAGCTTCAATTATCATTTCAACAGTAAGCTTATCATTTCTACTTAATGGAACAAGGGCAAAAGTTTGTGAACCTGAGCAAATCATTCCTGATCGGTCATCGCCTGCTGTTTCGTTATGCTCCATATGTACTGTTTCAACTGAAAAATTCTTTTCATCAAGAAGGTTCTTAGCAAGTTCCAGCAAACGATGTTCAGACACTCCTCCTCCCACAGTACCTCCAATACTGTTAAGGTTTACAAACATTTTTGCACCAGGAATATTTGGTGCAGATCCTTCTCGATTTATTATGGTAACTACTACAGAAGGATTACCCATCTCAATTTCTTTCAAAATTTTTTTCCAGAAATGTTCTTCGTTCATACTAGCATCTCTCTTGATTTTATTTTTCTTTCAATTCATACCATATAAGAACAAAAGTAACTTCTCAGGTGTAAGAGGTGCTGAATATTTCCATTCTTTATCTTTTCTGAAAGCCTGAGCTGCATTTTTTAAAGCTAAGTAAGTACCTATTCCATACATGAAGGGGGGTTCTCCGATAGCTTTTGATTTCAAAACAGCTTCTGGATTTTCAGCATCTTCTAGAAAAGTAACTTCAATCTTAGGAGTGAAATAAAGGTTAGGTATTTTATATGTTGATAAGGAATCTGTAAAGTTTTTTCCTTTGTCAAAGACTAATTCTTCTACAGTTAACCAGCCGATTCCTTGAATTAATCCTCCTTCAGCCTGTCCTAAATCTACAAGATAGTTAAGACTTTTTCCTGCATCGTGTACCATTTGAACTTTGTCAATAGTGTATGTCCCTCTTAAGCAATCAACTGT
The DNA here is from genome assembly GCA_019057375.1 of Candidatus Heimdallarchaeota archaeon. Taxonomy (GTDB): domain Archaea; phylum Asgardarchaeota; class Heimdallarchaeia; order Heimdallarchaeales; family Heimdallarchaeaceae; genus UBA460. Next base: position 34,679 of record DXJF01000094.1, on the reverse strand, counting down.
TACTTCTGTAACAGCTGTTCCATAAGCATGGTAAGCAAAAGGTCTTCCTTTCTCCTTTTCATAATCGAAATGAAGTCTAGGTGTCGCATAAAAAGCTTGAGCGGAAAGATTAACCCTTTTCAAATAAGCTAAATTGACAAGTTTTTTCCAAGAAATCTCAGTTCGTTTTCCGTCTTGATAAACATACTCATCTTCTATTGAAACAGCATCTGAGCCTAATTTTTCTGATGCAGAATTTTTCAATCGATCAATTATTTTGTTGCATGCTATCTCTACTGCTTTTCCATTAAGGTCAGTCCCAGTACTTGCAGCAGTTGGTGAAGTGTTAATAATTCTGCTAGTACTTGTACTTTCTATCCGAATCCTTTCAGGTTTAATTGAGAGGGTTTTTGCAGCGATTTGTCTGATTTTAATGTTAACCCCTTGACCCATTTCAATTGCGCCTGTACTTATACTAACACTCCCATCCTTGTAAACATTAACAAGTGCTCCAGCTTGATTAAGAAAAGAAGCAGTGAATGAAATTCCAAAACAGATAGGCATTAGGGAAATACCTTTTTTTGTAAATCGATTATTTGTATTAAAATCTTCTATCTCCTGTTTTCTTTTTTCAAAATTAGTATCTTTAACAACTTGAGTAAAACTTCGTTTTGCGTTACAATTCTCAACTTGTTGACCGTAATGAAATTGATCTCCTTCCTGAAGCAAGTTTTTCTCTTGTAAAACTGACAAAGGAATACCAATTACTTCAGCAGCATGTGCAACAGCACACTCTATAACAAACATTCCTTGAGGACCACCAAACCCCCTGAAAGCAGTGAAAGGAACAATATTCGTTTTACACGGATAACCGGTCACTCGGACATTTGGAATATAATAAGCATTAGTTGCATGAAAAAGAGTTCGACCAAGAACAGCTGTCGAAAGGTCAGCAGCAGCTCCTGAATTTTGATAAAATTCAGCAGAAAAAGCAAGTATTTTACCTTCTTCATCTAAACCTATCTTATAATCAGTTGAATAGGGATGACGTTTACCCGTCATAATAATATCTTCACGTCTAGTAAGAACTAGCTTTACTGGTCGATCTGTATGGTAAACTCCGAGTGCACAAATAGCAGCCCATGGTGTAGCCTGGTCTTCTTTTCCACCAAAAGCTCCGCCTAGTCGTTTCACATCAACCTCAATTAAGTTCATATCACACCCCAGAATTTTTGAGGTTGTACTTTGAACTGTTGTAGGTGCTTGAGTACTAGAATAAATGATTATTCTGCCATTTTCATCTGGTATAACTAGCGAAGCTTGTGTTTCAAGATATACATGTTCTTGACCCCCTGACTCAGCTATTCCTTCGATAACTGTTGCACATTTTCCCCAAGTTGATTCAATATCTCCAATCGTTAAGGTGCGTGAAGAAGAAATCAGTAATCCTTTTCTTGCTGCTTCACGAGAGTCGAATACAGCTGGAAGTTGTTCATATTCTATGTTAATTAACTTAATTGCTTGTTTAGCTTGCTCTTTTGTTTCAGCTAAAACTACTGCAATTGGTTGCCCTATAAAATCAACTTCTTTCTCTGCAAGGAGTTCTTCATCCTGAATAAGACGTCCTATTTGATTTTCTCCTGGAATATCTTTGGCGATAAGAACTTTACAAACACCTTCACTGTTCTCCGCTTTCGTTATATCAAGGGAGATGATTTTTCCGTGTGGTATATTTGATGTAAAGACAACAGCATATAATAGATTAACTGGTTCAGGTATATCATCAATATAGATCGATTCACCACGAGTGTGGGGAGAAATTAGATCCTTCATAGTGATACCTCCAAATCAGGAAATAGTGTTAAGAAATGAGCATAAATTAACTGTCTAAGGAGTAATCTCTTGTAACGAGCTGATCCTCGAACATCATCTATTGGACTAACCTCAGAATCAGCAATTTTTACAGCTTCTTTTATAATTTCTTCCGAGATCTTCTTGTTCCCAAGATAATTAGAAGTTTTTTCCAGATACTTAGGAACAGGAGCTACTCCTCCAGCAGATAAATGAGCGTTTTGTATTTTATCATCATTTAAATCAAATGAAATAGCGCTGTTGACACTAGCTATGTCCATATATTTCCTTCTCGCTACTTTTTCAAAGTTAAATAACCGCTTTTTATTATTGATTCTAAGCCACTCAATTATCTCCCCCTTCTCAATATCCATTATTTTATAATCTTTATAGAAATCTCTAAGTTTGATAATTCTCCCATCTCTTTCATTCTTAAGACTTATTTCTGCATCTAGAGCAAGAAAATAGATAATAAGATCTCCAATAGGAGAAGCATTAACAAGATTTCCTCCTAAAGTAGCTTGCAATCTAATAGGAAAAGCTGAAACTAGAGATATGTCTTGTTTAGTATTGAAAAGAGCATTTAGCTCTTCTGAAATACGTATATCTTCCATTGATGTCGTTGCACCAATATAGATGTAATTTCCATCTAAATGTATTCCAGAAAGCTCTTTTTCTGATATAAAGATTGGATCAGATAGACTTTCCTTCTGAACTAGTAAATCTGTTGCTCCTGCAACAATAGTCCCTTCTTTTAGCAGTTTTGTACTACTCGATTCTTTTAGTTTATCTAGCTGATTTGGTATATCTGAAAAATAAGCTGGCAATATACGCTCTTCAATGAGTTTTTGGATTCTTTCTTTTGATTTTTCATCCTCAACAGAGATTTCCTTTGCTAACTTTTCTGCAGATCTTATAATTGAAGCATACGCTCCACATCGACATAAATTCCCTTCAATAGATGTTAGAATATCTTTTTTCTCAAGTTTTTCATTTAGGAAAAAACCAGTCAAACTAACGACGAATCCTGGTGTACAAAAGCCACACTGACTTGCTCCTTCATCTATTAATGCTTGTTGAATGGGACTCAAGTCTTCTTGATTTAAGCCTTCAATTGTTACAACATGTTTGCCAACAATTTCACCTAGAGGGAGAATACAAGATGTAACAGCTTTATATTCAACATTTTTATCCTTTAACTCTCCAAGAAGCACCATACACACTCCACACTCCCCTTCATGACAGGCTTCCTTAACTCCTTTCATACCTTTATTTCGTAAGAAATCAAGTGTAGAATTACCTAATGGTTCATCTATTTTTACTATTTCTTGGTTAAGAATAAATTTCATCATTCAAACCTTTTTTCTAAATCCATAATTGATAAAGATTCTGTGCTTATCAAACCTTCAACTGCACTAACATCTTTAAGACCATTACCAGTGATGACAAGACAAACGGTATCTGATTCGGTTATCTTTTCTTCATAAATAAGTTTTTTCAGCCCACCATAAGGTACTACTCCAGCTGGTTCTGCGAATAAGCCAGTTTCTTTACCTAATTCTACTATGGCATCTAGAATTTCTTCATCTGTAAGAGTGATGAAATAACCATTGCCTGCTTCAATATAGGTACAAGCTTTAATGACATCACGTGGCTTGCCAACAGAGATACTATCAGCGATAGTTTTACCTTTGATTGTTATAGGTGTATATGGTTTCCCTTTATCAAATACTTTCTTTATCGTAGGTATACCTTCTGCTTGAACACCAATAATACGGGGAATCTTATCTGTCAGACCAATTTCTTTGAATTCCCAAAATCCTTTGTAAAGAGAGCTAATTACTGTTCCGTCTCCTACACCAATAAGAACATAATCAGGTATTTTGAAATCGTTTTGAATTATTATTTCAAATGCTCCGGTCTTTTTTCCTTCCAACAAATATGGATTAATTGCAGCACTTCTACAGTACCACCCTTTCTTTAAACCTAATTCCAGAGACAAATCATAAACTTCATCATAAGTTCCTTCCACTGCCATAACTTCTGCCCCCGATATTTCAAGTTGAGCTCGTTTCCCATCGGGAATAGCTGATGGAACAAAGATGTATGTTTTCATTTTAGTATGAGCATTTAGCATTGCAAGAGATGATGCTGCATTACCAGTTGAAGCACAGAAGATAGTATCATTTCCTTCATCAAGAGCTCTATTAATAGCTATAGAACTTGCTCTGTCTTTGTATGAACTAGAGGGGTTGGAACCATCGTATTTTACAAGAACATCCTTGATTCCAAGAAGGTCGAATTTATACAATGGAGTACCTCCTACATATTCATCGAACATACTTTTTGATTCAGTTGGTAGAAGAAAACTAAATTGATACATGGAAGCTTTCATATCGAAATTTCTTTCCTTTACAACTGATTTTTCTTTTATGGACTCATAATCGTAGATTACTTCCAAGGTACCCATAATCTGACCACAATCTTCACAATAATAGAGACCGGGTTTTGGATCAAATTCTTTCTTACAAGTTATACATTTCAATATGTGATTGCTCATTCAAGAACACCGTTATGCTAATAAGAAGTGTTCATTTCTTAAGAATTTTCGTTGAATTAAATCCGATTCTCCTTTTCTTGGTGTATTTTCCAAAAACTTGAATAGTTTAAAAGAGTATAACTAATCGAAATGAAATATGTATTTGGACCTGTACCTTCACGAAGATTAGGAAGATCGCTCGGTATTAGTCCAATTCCTCCTAAAACATGTAATTATTCTTGTATTTATTGTCAATTAGGAAAAACATCTGCTTTAACAAACGATAGAAAGATGTATTTTCCAGTACAAAATATTGCTCAAGAAGTTAAAAAAGCACTTGAGAAAGAACACGTAATAGATTATATCACAATTGTTGGAGACGGTGAACCCACTCTTTACTTGGGTTTAGGGGAACTGATAAAAGAAATTAAGAAATTCACAAATATTCCTATTGCTGTTATTACTAACGGAGCTCTTCTCTACGATCAAGAAGTGAGAAAGGAGTTACTCTTATCAGATGTGGTTTTACCAACATTAGATGCAGTGGAAGAAAGAATGTTTCGAATAATAAATCGCCCTCATAAAGATCTGAAACTAGAATCAATTATAGAGGGAATGAGGAAATTTCGAGAAGAATTTTCTAATCAAATTTGGATGGAAGTAATGCTAGTTAAAGATAAAAATGATTCAAAGGAGACTACATTAGCAATAAAAGAGATTCTTGATGAGTTGAAAGTCGACAAAACATTCATTAATGTGCCAATCCGTCCTCCCGCTGAATCTTGGGTAGAAATCCCAACTAATGAAGTCTTAGCCGAAGCTCAAAGAAATCTCAACGCTGAAAGTATAGCTCATTTTGAGAACCTACTTATTGAAAGCGTGGATAGAGATGCATCACCAGAAGATCAGATATTGAGTATAACAAAAAGACATCCTTTAAGGGAAGACCAAATAATGACTCTTTTCCCTGACCTAAACAAGGAAGAAATCAAAATAATGCTTGATAGAATGAAAAAGAAAGGATTATTAGAAATAGAAAGTTACATGAATCATCTTTTCTGGACTGCAAAGAAAGAAAAATGAACTTAGAATAGCTTTAGACAAACTGTTCTTCCTCAAATCATAATTTTATATTCTTCAAGGCACACTTACATTATAGCATTAATATTTACAGCAATAGAGATTGGGTTTAGAATCAAATTCTTTCTTACAACTAATACATCTCTATATGTAATTGCTCATCTAAGCACTCCATATATTGCATCCTGTGGACATCGAGATTCACATAAACCACAGTGGATACATTTCTCTTTATCTACGATTATGGTTTCTTCTGCAGTTAAAGCTCCAGCTGGACAGATACGAACACATAGCATACACATGTTACATCTTTCGTTAAAGGATGGATAGTTATCTACAGCTGTATCTACTTCTTTGAAAACAGTGCTCCTTCTAACTTCCCTAATCTCTTCAATTGAGGAAAAACCATACTTTTCAAGTGCTTTTGGGAGGTCCTTTATTATTTTATCATATAATCGTCTTCCTTTGATCAGAGCTGAGGAGAGCATTTGTACTAAATCTGCTCCTGCAAGTATGAATTCAATAACATCTTCAGCCTTTCCTATTCCTCCTACACCGATAATTGGAATATCTGGATACGCTTTCCTAATGTTATAAATTCTATGAATTGCAATAGGCTTGATAGAAGGACCACTCATCCATATTTGCTCTGCTAGAAGAACTGAGCGGTTTTTCAAATCTATCGCAGTTCCTGGTCCCAACGAATTTATGGCAACAATCCCTGTTGCTCCAGCATCAATCACTGTTTTAACAAATCCTAGAAAATCATCTACATGAGGACTGAGTTTCATAAAAACCGGTTTGTCAGTATTTTCTCGAATACTCTTGACTATACCAGCAAGATTTTCTTTCACATAGTGAGTTGAAATCTCAAACATATCTGCATAAGGATCAAGTTTTGGAATTAGATATCTAAAATCTTCTTCTTGATAACCTGCACTTATGACTATTGGTTTTTTCTTCTCTTTGTGAATTGTAGGAAGAATTTCATTTATCCATTCATCTGAGTGCAGTTCAGACCATAGTTCACAATTGTAAATAGTTGTAGTTGTTCCTGCAATACAAGGTTTCGGAACTATTGCTCCTTCAACTGAAATTGTCTTTGCGACATTATAACCACACAAATTATTATTGAAAAACTGCATATTTTCAAGACCTTCAACAATAGGTCCTGCTGCTGGCCCCAGAGGATTTTCGAAATGCAAGCCTAGTAAATTAACTGAAAGATCCATTTAAGCATCACCTAACCTTTCCCATAAGGCTTTAGATGCCATATGAGCGTCCTTATATAATTTTTCCTCATCAAAAATGCTCTTGTAATTTTGGATAAGGGTTTTTCCTTTAACTATTACACATGAAGGTTTGAAATTTTCAAACAATCCAAAGAAAACATGACCAAAAGCGTTATTTCTATCCATATCTGTAGGATTGAGATAAGGAACGAGAACAAAATCAGCTACATACCCCTGCTTGATTTTTCCAATTTTAATACCTAGTTGACGTCCAAAGTATTCATAAGAGTCATTAATGTAGTTGAGCAACTCATCAAAACCAATTCCTGCTGCATCTTTGATTCCAGCTTTACCTGCAAAGAAGAAATAAGTCCATTCCTTTGCGATATTAGTTCCTAGACCATCATTACCAATGAGTATCTGGATATTGTTATCTCGAAAGATGTCAATGTTGAAAGCACCTACTGCATTATTCATATTGGATGTTGGGTTGAGTGCAATGACAGCTTTGTTTTGACGTATGTATTTAGCTTCATCTTCGTCAATATGAACACAGTGAGCGAGAATAGAATCCTTGTTCAAAAGCCCATACTTCAGATATCGATCAATAACTCTTGTTTTGTATCTTTCTAGAGAATCATCTTCATCTTCTATACTTTCAGCAACATGAACATGGATAGGAGCTCCATCCAGAACCCTTGATACTTTATCAAGAGTTTCTTCTGAAAGACTCATCGAAGCGTGCAAGCCAAACATTCCTTTGGCGTCAAAAGAATCATATTTCAGTCCAGCAAGGTTTTCTTCAATGCACTCATCAATATTAAACCGATCACTGGTTTCAAAACAGAAAATTCCACGCATACCGAGCTTATCAACAATTGCTTTCTTCAGAGCCTCAAGACTACCAATAAGGTCTATTCCACTTGCATGATGGTCTATTAATGAAGTTACACCACTTTTCAATGATTCTAAACCATAAACGAGAGCACTATGAAAAGTAGAGGTATTATCTAACTTACTATCAAACTTCCACCAAAGTTGTTCTAAAATGTCTCTGAAACTCTTGGGATTAAAAGGAATGGAAGCTCCTCGAACAAGTGTAGAATAGATATGGGTGTGAAAATTAATGAAACCAGGAAGAAGAATCTTGTTTTTTCCATCAATGATTTCACCATCAAAATCAGGAAAATCTTGCATGTCACCAGATTCGATGATTTCCTTACCATAAATGCAAAAACCGTTTTCTATATAGGTCTCATAATCATATATTTTAACATTGATTATTGCTTTCATAGTTTTACAATGCTTTACTTTCATATGAATTTTGTCTTTCTTGGTGGTTAAAGGAGAAAGTTAATTGAAGACCTCGTACCTACTACTACTGTTTCTTCCAGTGACTATATCGATACTTTACCCTCTGAAGGCTTCTACTACTATGTCATTGTTGCAGGAAACTTTGCAGGAAACAGCTCTATCTCCAATTGCCAATATGTTGAAGTAATTTTCCCTTATTGTTGTAGATATCAAACCATACGTTATTTACTAGATGACCAAAACAAAAGAAATATTCAGTTTTTTTAGGTCATTTGTTCAATCACATTAGAATTATTTATAAGTGCATAGTGTTGAGCTCTAGATGATGACACAGATAGAAAATATAGGAATGATTGAATCAGTAATGAAAATCTCTAAGAGAGAGGATAGTTCTTTCCAACAGAAAGTTAACCGTTTATCAATAATGATTATAAGTGGATGTTTGTTGTTTCTCGTTTCAGGATTATTAAATTTCACAGACGAATATTTTAAAGGATGGTCATATACTCAACCGGTTCTGGGGTACTTACTTTTTGGGTTTACTGTATCTTGCTTAGTACCTATAGCAATAGGTTTTAGAAAATTATCTGAAACAGCCTTTGTTGAAATGCCAAGAAAAAATGCTGGACAAGCATCTTGGTGGTTACTTTGTTATGCTTTAACAGTTCTTCTCAATCTTGTACTAATGGGTTGGCCAATGGTATCAAGCTTTGTCGGATTCACAATAATTATTGCCAGAATTCTTGGTTTCTACTATCTTTACAAGGCTTTCATGAAAATTAGAGTTCGATCAAATCTTCCAATTGGTGGGTTTCTATATCTACTTTATGGAGGATTTTACATACTAACAGCTATTCTAGGGGGGATGGCTTCACTCGTTAATGATTTTATTCTAACTAATATCATCTTCATATTTGATGGTGTCATTGAATCAGTACTAATCATCATAATAAGTTTCAAAATCATTTATGATATTCTAATAATCAGAAGTTTTTTGGTCAAAGGAAAAAGAATTGGTCTCAAAATTATAAAGAGGAAAAAAACCTTCAGAGAAAGGAAAACAGTAACTCCTGTGAAAGCAAGAATATCAATTGATGAGCGTGAGTCATCTGAAGAGAAATATGAAAGTTATCAGATTACTAGAAAGATGCTACAAAGGAAAACAAGAGAAGTAAAAATAGGAAAGATTGGGGTTACTGCTATAGTAATTGGAATCCTAGCTTCTCTTAATGTTTACTTCTATTTAGTTTCTAACTATGTAATGACTTTCACTACAATGGCATTTACAGTTTCATTTTTGATATATTTATTCAATATGATAATAGTTGATCTTTTAGTGAAGAAAGGATTAATTCTAAAAACCAGTTTAGTAAACTTCTTTCTGCTTTTTGTCTTCGTTCCATCATCCTTGATATCAAGTTTCTATGGAATATTCCATTCTTTGTTGATATTTCTGGAACTAGAAATCAATTTTCTAGTTATCGTTTCTGTAGTATTTGGTTTAGTTCTACAAATAGCTATTGTAAACTATATTTTCAAAGGGAGATTGAATATAAGTAATTTCAAAGTAAAAGAGTATATAGCTTCTTGTATGGTCCTTAGGTATAACAATCAAGATGAAAATTTAATAAAGCTTCAAAAGAAAGAAATAGAAAGAAAGAAATCAAATATTGATAAAATAGATGTTATCTCTAACAGGATAGCAAAAAGACAAGAAGAGAAAAATATCTCAATTGATGAATTTAATTGGAAGGAGAAGGTCAAAAAAATATAAAATAGGGAGCCAACATTCTTTTATCTATATAAAAAGCATAGATGTTAAATATGAATAATCAAGAAGACAATGAAGAGTTGCAAAAAGAGATTGTTGACAACCTAGATAGTCTAGCTGATTTACTCAATAGTCTTGGGCATAAGAAGAGAATCATAATACTTACACACCTCCTAGATGGTCAAAAGAAATTCTCCTTCTTGGAAGAAAAAACAGCTCTGAAGAAAACAGCTTTGGCACATCATCTAAATGTGCTATTAAATAATGGTTTAATAAACAAAATTGATAGAGGAGAGTATGAGATAACTCAAGATGCAAGAGATATTCTTAAGAGCATAATGAAAACATACTCTTCATCATCAATAAGAACAATAGAAATAGCTAAGTCGCTACAAAAAAGATTCTTTTTAGATTATGGATTAGAAGAAAACATTACTTCTAAAGTGACACTTGTTTCAAGTGACCCAGAGTTTATACCACACAATTTAACTCTACTTGGGGCAATTTCTGGAATTATGAAAGCTTTGGGATCTAAAATAACGATTGATGAATTAGCGGGTTTAACTGGGCTTTGTTTTCTAACCATCATTGATCAAAATAGATTATGGGTAACAGCTCCAAGTGGACATACTCTTACAAAAAGCATTCTAGAGATTATCTCAAATTCAGGATGGGTGTTTCAAAGATATACAGATATAGGTACTTTTCCCTCAGACCCTACAAAACCTTTATCTGCTAAAGACGAGGAAAGAGCACAAAAACTCCTAAAACTGACTAAAAGAGAAATTGATAAAGATAGACCCGTTGTGCTATGGGGAATTCCAGTACCTGAATGGGGGATAGTTAAGGGCTATAAAGATGAAAATTATATTGTGAGTACTTTTCGCAGAATAGAAGACAGATTTGAGAATCAGATTCCATATAACAAAATAAATGCAGATGGTGCACTTGGAGCATTATTTCTTATAGATGTTTCAAAAGAAAAGATAAATGATGTAGATTATAAAGAATCTATCAGAAGAGCTGTTTCTATATCAAAAGTAAATAGGTATGGTAGAGAAGGACATATTACAGGTTTACGTGCATTTGATAAATGGATATATTTACTTGAAAATGAAATTGATCAAGGAACAAAATATTTTGGTAATGCATATTTAATTCAAACATTTCTAGCAAGTAAGAAGAGTGTAGTCATATATCTCAAGAAACTCAGTAACACATATAGAAATCAATCACAACAAGCTGCACTTGATAAAGCTGTTAAAGAATATCTAGAAGTCGTAGAAATCTATGAAAAATTACAAGAATTATTTCCACTTATTTATGGTGGTGTATTTACAAAGGAAAGCGTAAGCAAAGGAGTAAATTTAATTAAAAGCCTGAAAAATCATGAAGAAGAGGGAGTAAAATACCTCGAACAATCACTAGATGAATGGAAATAAGTAATAGATTTTACATCTGAAATTTGGCTTTAATCTTTGTTTTGAAATCGGTATCTTTGGTGAATCTATAATGCATATACATTAAGAAACCACCAATAATGAAAGTTGGAACCAGAACAAAAAGTGACCAAGTGACAGTGACCTTATGCTGAATTGTACTCATTATTATTAAATCCAAGCCAAGATTGAGTATACCAGCAGCAAAGAGAATAAAAGCTGCAATGTTCATTCCCTTTTTCTTAACTTTTGTTGAAACAATAACAACAGCTACTGACAGAAACAGAACAAGTGCTATAATTGGTAAAGCTAATTTGTAAAACCAATCAATATCCCAGTCAGCAAAGTAATCTACAAGTACTAGAAAACCAATTAAAGAAATGGCTATGCCTATGATCATAATTACTGGTCTTGTTGGAAAAACTAGAGGAAATGTACATAACAACCACACTAGAATAAGAGCAATCATAGGAAATCTTGCCCAGCTTATAGTTTCTGCAATAATTAAATCAGTAAATGTGACAATCAGGAGAGGTATCATAATAGACGCACTAATTATTTCCCAAGCTCTAATCCGTTTTTCTTTAGGTGTAAGAATCCTTTTAGCAGGATGTTCTACAGGTTCATCTGGATATTTCTTTTTACTTGGTTGTTTTTGTTCTTCATCAGGAAATTGTTGGATTGGTAATGAACATAGAGGGCATTTTTCAATCCCGATATCAACTTCTACTCCACATTTGCTACAATAAGGCATCTTTTTCACATCTAGTTGGTTTCAATTTTCACGGAAATTCCTTGTTTTTTAAGCTTTCTAAAGAATTTTCTTTCAACAATTGAATCTTTTATTACTCTTCCGAAGTTAATATACAGTTTATCCTTGAAACTAGCTACAGCACAAGAAGCTTTGTTTGAAGGAGTAGGTGCTGGTAAGAATTGAATATTCTCAATTTCATTGCTAAAAGCTTCTGGCATAGTTACTCGTCCAAGATTGGTAATAGTACCTGAATAGAGTTTTTCACCCATACGAGAATAGACAAATCTTCCACCAATTCTCTTAATGAATAAAGGAGTAATCCTCATTAAAGGATGAAGTTCCCCCCTTACATTACGTCTGATTTGCTGACTGATGTGACGGTCGTTTACTTCAACTCTCATATAATGATACACAGTCTCTAAAATCTCCTCAAATGAAAAAAAACCTAATCGAGGATCAATTCCTGGGGTGATAAATAAACTAAAATTCCTCATTGTCTTTGAGGGAAAGATTCTTCTTAGGTTGACAGGAATCATCATTCTAATAGGTTTAGCTAATTTCTTTTGCATTTTTTCTGGGAGTTCATAATAGATTTCTTGAAGTGCATCAATATATACTGCACTTAAATATTCAGTTAAGGTGACATTCAGTTCCTTTGATCTTGCCAGTACTTCTTTTACATCAGAAATTCCTGTAGTCATGTGGAAAATTCCCAGTGGTTCTAGTTTATGTGGGAGACGAAAAGCTACTTCTAGCAGTTTATGTTTTGGATACATAGGTTGATAGTATCTCTTGAAAGCATCTTCATATTCTTCATCGAGAGGTTTCTGACTATATTGAAGAATATCTCCCCAATCATCAGTTTGTATCCCTTTCAAAGTTAGATATTCAGCAACTAATGCCTTAAGAAAAGTTAATCCCCCTGTTCCGTCAGTTAAACCATGATAGAACTCTACTGCTATTCTATTTTGAAAAGCCCTTATTCTAAAAGGGAAAATCCCCTTTTTCCTCATAGGCATCTCTTGACTTGTATATTTAGAATCAGCAATAACTTTGGGTATACCTAAATTTGTCTCCCAATAGAACCAAAACAGTCCAGGTCTCTGATTGACTCTGTAATAAGGGAATCTTTCAATTATCCGATCAAGTGCTTTCTGAAGGAGATTCACATTAATTGGATCTGTTAAAGTTGCAGATAGACGAAAAAGGCAGGTTATACGTTTATTACATACAAAACTAAAGAGAACTGCAGCATTATCCATACGATAGGAACGAATTTTATTTTTTTCCTCTTGAGTCAAGGCTATTGGATGCTCAATAGACCCCATTTTTGTTGTTTCGTTCAAAACTAAACTACCTAATTCAATTCTTTAGATATAATCTATTTTATTGGGTTGAATATAAAACTAGTTATTTGATAGAGGAGAGATGTTCAGATGAAAAATCAAGTTGTGCAAAAACAGTTTAAATAAGATAAGTGCAAAGTAGTGATATGAAAGCTGTTCAACTAATTGAAATAGATAATGATTTAGAAAATCGAGAAGTTCCTACCCCAGAACCTAAATCTGGTGAAGTATTAATTCGAATAAAAGCAGCTGGCATTTGTCATTCTGATGTTCATTATCGAGATGGTGTTTCATCTGTAGGTCATCTCCCAATATCTTTGGGACATGAGGTTGCAGGAGAGATTGAAGAAGTAGGAGAACATGTAACTGACTTTCAGAAGGGAGATAGAGTTTGTCTCAATTATATGATAACTTGCGGAAAGTGCAAATACTGTGTTCAAGGAACTGAACAATTCTGTATACAAGGTAAAATGATTGGCAAGGATATTGATGGAGGATATGCAGAGTATATAGCAGTTCCTACAAGAGGGATTTACAAACTACCTGATTCAATTTCATACGAACATGCTTCAGTTATGATGTGTTCATCAGCAACATCACTCCATGCACTCCGAAAAACTAGATTCAAATCTGGAGAAACTATTGCAATTTTTGGAATGGGAGGATTAGGAATATCAGCTTTGCAACTAGCTAAAGCATTTGGTGCAGGAAAAATTTTTGCAGTGGATATTGATTCAATCAAACTTGAAACTGCTAAAGAAATAGGAGCAATTCCCATTAATGCAAAAAACGATGACCCTGTAGAAAAAATAATGGAATTTACCTCCAAAAATGGTGTTGACGTAGCGTTAGAGCTGATAGGTTTGCCTGTGACAATGGATCAAGGGGTGAGATCTCTAGCAAGATTTGGCAGATTAGGTTTGGTTGGAATCACTATAGACAAATTTAATATGAACTCATATGATGCGATTGGTAGAGAAAAGGAGATTATTGGAGTTTCAGACCATTTATTATCTGAATTACCTTTTCTGTTAAATCTCGCTGAACAGGGAAAATTAGATTTAAGCAAAGTTGTTACAAATGAAGTTCCTCTTGATGCTGAAGCTATCAATGAAGTGTATAAACAATTAAAAGCTTTTAAAGCTCATTTTAGAACTGTTATAAAGCCTTAACCATTTCTCACAAGTTTTATAATAGTTTAAGTCACCTACATATCAGTGTAATAAGTGAAAAAAAGTTTAATTGTGTTATCAATTGTTGTTTGTTAATATTTCTATTTGGAATAATGCAAACTCAAACGAATTGTCTTATTGAAAATAGTCGTCATTCAAATGAAGAGTCAACTATTAATTATACCTCTCATGAATCAATAATGATCGCACAAGATGAAACTTTTACAAATTATGGATTTCCAGGAACAGGATCTGAGGAAGAACCATATATTATTGAAAATTATAATATAACGACAACAAGTTATTTTGGGATTTCTATTAGAAGCACAACAAAACACTTCGTTATTCGTAATTGTTATGTAGTTACACATCAGCAGTGCATTTACATTTACGATGTTGCTGAAGGTACAACTTCAATTATTAATAATTTTTGCAGTTGCAGCAGCGATTACCCAGGTGGTGTGTGTATTTCCTTGTATTCTTCATCTAGTGCAACAGTGATTGACAACACTTGTATTAACAATAATGTAGGTATCCGTCTACACTTATCTTCTGATGCAGTCTTGATGAATAATAATTGTAGAAAAAACAATGTAGGTTTTATACTTCGCTCTTCCCCTGGAGCGACTTTAACAAATAACATTATTTGTAATAACTATTACGGGATCGATTTGGAAGCTTCTTCTGATTCATCTCTGATTAGTAATCAATTCTTTAATGATGGATTATTTATTCAAGAAGAAACAGTTGAAGAATACTCCTCTTATACGATTCAAGATAATCTAGTGAATGACAAACAATTAGGGTATTATATCAATAAGAATGAAGCTACTTTTTCAGAACCCATCTATGGTCAGTTGATATTCATTAATTGTAATGAAATAGTCATTGAAAACCAGAAATTATCTAACACTTATACAGGTTTATACGTTAAATTGTGTGAAAATGCCTTAGTAATAAATAATTTCTGTAACAATAATTCTAGACGAGGTATAGATCTGGATACTTCGAATGGTACGACACTAACTGAAAATGAATGCTCAAATAATGGTGGTGATGGTATCAGATTGGTTTCTTCTGTAGGAGCAACAATGAATGATAACATTTGTTCTAACAACAGGAATGGTATTGGATTGTACGGATCAAATGATACAGAACTAACAAATAATATTTGTAATGATAATTCCAATGATGGAGTATATCTAGGTTCCTCTAGATGTACTCTGATTAAAAATACTTGTAGCAACAATGGATATGATGGGATTGAGGCGAATGGGTCTAACAATTCTTTAACTCAAAACAATTGTAATGAAAATAGATGGGGCATTAGATTGTGGAGAGCAAATTCTGGTCTTTTTACTTACAATCTTTTAGAAGATAATGAAGAATATGGAATTATGATATCTAGCGATTCTCATAATAATATTATACATCATAATATTTTCATAAATAATAATCCAAATGGTACCAGTCAAGCATATGATGATGGAGAAAAAAACGTATGGTATGATGAAAAGAAAAAAAATGGTAATTATTGGTCAGATTGGAATGAGACTGGCTCATATTTTATAGATGGAAGTGCAAAATCTACAGACCCTTTTCCTTTAAGTAAAATACCAAAAAAGATAGATTTTAATTTTATGATATTAGTATCTTCAATTATCTTTGTAACCGTTCTTCTTAAACTTAAAAAGAAGAAGAAACTGAGAGATCGTAGTTAAACTATTTTCTTTTAATAAATTGACCTCTCTTTCCACCAACGAATTTCCTGTTTTTAACTACGAATTTTCCTTGAAGAATTGTTGATTCTATCATTCCATTTGTAACCATACTTTCAAATGGATTATAATCTGATTGGGAATGACCTAGTTCAATCATCTGTGTTTTTACAGGATCAAATATGACGAAATCAGCATCAGAACCAACTTGGATTATTCCTTTCTTGGGATAAAGATTGTGAATCTTTGCAGGATTTATAGTAAATTTATCTATGATATCATTACCAAAAAGATAATACATCAGTGAAAAACTAAATTCCAAACTACCTAATCCTTTAGGTATTTTGCTAGCTTCTTTGTATCGCATTTTCTCTTCTTTAGTAAACGGACAGTGATCAGTTCCTATAGAGTGTATTGAGGAGATATTATCCTTAAGTTTCTTCTGTTCTTCTGATGAACGTAAAGGTGGAGCAAGAAGGAAAATGTTACCATTTTCTTGATTGAACAGATCTTTTGTTAGATGAAAATATTGAGGACAACTTTCTATGAAAATATTTTTGCCTAGTAATTCTTGATAATTTTCTTTCAGAAATTCAATAGATGATCCACATGTGACATGAACGATATAGAGCTTTCCTTCACAATCAGCTGCAATCTTAGCGATATTTTTTATCTCTGATATCTCAGCAATTGCAGGTCTAGAACTTTCATAACTCTCCACAGTATCTTCTACATTTGCATTGAGTATGATCTCATCATTTTCTGCGTGAATTAATATCAGAGTATCTGTTTTACTAGAATTACTTAGAAACTCTTGAAGTTTAGCAAGTGATATTTTACGATTTGATTCAGAATAAGTGGTAAATAGTTTTATCGAAGGGATACCATTTTCATGTGTTTTCTCAATGAGCCTTTCAACATCATCTTTGTAGTTTCCAACTGTTGTGTGGAAAGAATAATCTATATAGGAATTCTCAGCTTCTTTATGCTTCTGGATTAGCTTCTTATCAAATTCATCAATATTATTAATTGGTTCAAGAAAATCAATAAAAGTAGTAATTCCACCGAATGCTGCAGCTTTTGAAGCACTTTCATAATCATCACTTGATTTGAATTCACCCAAATCTAGATTGATATGAACATGTGGATCAATGAAACCAGGGAGGACTAGTTTATTTGTACAGTCTACAATTTTTTTGCACAGTAGGGTTTTTCCAGAAGGAACAATTTTAGTAATTTTTTGATCAGATATATATATGTCTTCGAGATAAAATTTTCCATTACGGTATACAGAACCATTTACAAGGCTCATGCTATATCTGAAATCCTTTTTCACGAACTAATACTTTCATACTCTCATATTAATATTTTCTTTTTAGAAAAGAAATAAGCTAAATATTTTTTGAGAATATACTTATTAACACAAAAGAAGAGGATTCATAATGAATGAAATGGACAATTCTGATAAAGAAATTATTTCAGGTAAGAAGGGTATTTTATCCTTACCAGGTTTTCCTATTGTTATAGGGTGTATTGGTAAAAATCTTATAACCCTAGCTGCAATTAGCATGGTTTCATTTGATAATCCTCCTTTAATTATGATTGGAATTGTTCCCAAAAGATATTCATTTGAACTATTAAAAGAAGTAAAGGATTATTCTATAAATATCCCCACAACTGAACTTATAGATGATGTGAAGTATATCGGAAAAATTTCCGGTAGAGATGTTGAAGATAAATTTAAAGCAACAGGTCTTACACCCGTAAAAGCTTCAAAAATAAGTTCATATCTAATAAAAGAATGTCCTGTTAATCTAGAATGTAAGGTTGTTCATACTCTTGATCTAGGGGGGACGCATACGTGGTTTGTTGGTGAAGTAGTAGCTGCTCATTTAGCCAAAGATTATGATCGGTCTAAAGCATTCTTTTTCTGGCCTGGACAATTTAGATATGTTGGTGATGTAATCGAAACCTGAAAGGATCTCTTTGAGTCGTTCAATGTGATTCATAACATGTTATGATTGTTAAAACTAAATTTATCACTGGAAATTTTCTTTTTTATATTGTCCGCTGGTTAGGAGAGCAGTTATAAGTTCAGCTCAAGTAGCATAAAAAAAGGTTTAAAAAGAAAAATTAGTATTGGCAAAACAATAAGATTAGCTCAAAGAAGCTAGTCTAAACAATAAAGGAGAATTATTATGAGAAGTTTTAAAGGACGTGACATAATTTCATTAAAAGACTTTGAACGTCACGAATTTGAACGAATTTTTGAGGTTGCTAAAAAATTAGAACCAATAGCTCGCAATAGGAAAAATGTTGATCTATTGAAAGAGAAAACAATGGTTACAGCTTTTTACCAACCTTCTACAAGGACTCGATTAGCCCACGAATCAGCTATGCTTCGATTGGGTGGAAAGGTGACAGGATTTTCTGACGCTAAAATGACTCGCGCAGGCGATTTTTATATGGAATCCATTAAGGATACCTTCAAAATGCTCGAAAATTACGGAGATGTCATCGTTATGCGACACTTCCAGAAGGGTGCTCCGCAAGAAGCAGCTAAATGGGTAAGTGTTCCCATTATTAATGGTGGTGACGGCTGGGGAGAACATCCAACTCAAATCCTTACTGATCTCTATACAGTCCTTCGTGAAAAAGGAAAAATTGATGGATTGAAATGGGTAGCTGTAGGTGATATGAGAATGAGAACAATGCATTCACTTGGACATGCTTTAACTCAATTTGACTGTCCAATTACTTTTGTTGCACCAGAAGATATGGCAATGCCCGAAGAATATAAAGAAGATTTCAAACGCAATAGCTTAAACTTTACTGAAGCTAGTGATGTTCGTGAAGTTATCGCTGATGCCGATGTGATTCTAGTTGAACCAGTAGTCCAACCCGATTACACCAAATCACGTGATGAAAGAGATGGTGATGTTGCATTAACACCCCCCGAATTCCAAATCACTAAAGAACTACTAGAAACTAAAGCAAAATCCGATGCAATTTTACTTCACTCCTTACCACGTATGGATGACATTCCTCCTGATGTAGATCAAACACGTTGGGCACGTTACTGGCAAGAAGGATTTTATGGTGTAGTAATGCGTATGGCACTCATAGCTTTGGTATTAGGCGCAGAGGAGTAGTCGATCACAATGCAATCTGATTTACGAGGTCGCGATTTAATCGGTGATCTTGATTTTACAAAAGAAGAAGTAGAGACAATCTTAGATGTAGCTTGGGATCTTAAGAAACGAAGAGCTCTAGGTGAACATCATGCTTTGCTTTTAGATAAGACTCTTTGTATGTTATTTTTCTTTTCTAGCACACGCACTCGAGCTTCTTTTGAGTCAGGAATGGCTCAGCTGGGAGGACAAGCCACATTTTTGGAGAGTCGTACAACTCAGGTTTCTCATGGAGACACTGAAAAAGAACTAGGAGAAATCCTTGGAAGGTACTATGATGGTATCGCTATTCGTCATTGCGATTGGGGAATTGGGAATAAGTACATAAACAATGTAGCATCAGCTTCCCGTTCACCAGTTTTGAATATGCAGTGTGATATTTACCATCCCCACCAATGCTTAGCTGATATCATGACTATCATTGAGAAAAAAGGTAGAGATTTAAGAGGAAAGAAGATAGTGGTTTCGTGGGCATATGCTTCCTCATACCTCAAACCAATTTCAGTTCCGCAATCTTTAATTTTACAGATGCCCCGTTTTGGGCTGGACGTCACCTTGGCACATCCACCTGAATTTAAGTTGATGCCGGAGATTATGAAACAAGCTCGAGAACAGGCTGATAAATTTGGCACCAAATTTGAGGTAGTTGACTCTATGGGAGAAGGTTTCAAAGACGCAGATATAGTTTACGCAAAGTCTTGGGGACCCCTACTTACAACACAGGATCCAACTGAAGGTAAGAAGATTCAAGATAGATACAAGAATTGGATTACTGATTCTAAGAAGATGGCTCTAGCTGACAAGGATGCGATTTACATGCACCCGCTTCCCGCTGATCGAGATGTAGAAGTCACAAGTGAAGTCATGGATGGACCTCAATCAGTGGTATTTGATCAGGCTGAAAATAGGATGCACGCTCAAAAAGCTGTTATGGCACTGACAATGCGTTAGGGGATACAAATCTCCTCAAATATTTTTTATTAATCTATAAAATACAATATCTATACAATTATTCCATTTTCAACCGTTTCTGTAACATCTACAACAAATCTGCTAAGTAGAAAAACACTATTGAAAAAAAGGAAGGAAGGAGAAAGAGCGTCAATTAGCACGGATATTGCAGTAGGTCAAGGACAGATATCATCTACGCAAAGTCATGAGTTATTCTCTCCCCAAAAACCTTTGACAGTTTTTAAGAAGGTCCTTTCAAGACTCCTCCTAAACCAGCGTAATAAAGGGTAGGCATAGTATCATAATTGCACAAAATGAAAAAATAATCAATTCATAGTGTAGCAGTTACTGGTCTTCTGGAACAAAAACATACAATGCTGTAAATCTATTCAAAGGAATCATTTCTTGCTTAAGGGTCTCATTACCGAACCTATCAAACTAATTAGAAGACTGATTCTCGACCTAGCACATCGAATCTAAAGAGACGATGCATTCTTTGCAGAATCTTTAAGCCATTGACCTAAAGGCTGGAGACACTTGAACAGTGATGTCGGATGGACTCATCAGTTAGTATATCTCGAATCTTGGTATAACCATGCTTTGGCTGCAAAGCATATTGGATCAACCTTTTACCTATGTTCTTTGCCCCGTTCATATCAGCATCCAGTTCGTAGTTGCAATCATGGCAATTAAACTGTCCTTGTCCTGTACGGGTGGTGTTAAGTGAATTACACCTTGAACATCGTTTCGAGGTCCAACTTTCTCCAATTGCTACCACTCGATGGGATTCAAATCCATAACGAGTAAGTTTGTGCTTCAGTTTAGTGATAAAGAGACGATAACACCACTTATGCACTCGACTGCGTAAGGATTTGTTTCCGCTTCCACTAGGGTGACTTTTCCTCTTAGGTGAGTTCTATTTCACTCCAACAAGTTTTGGCACATGCCCGTATTAAAAAAAATAAAAGGTGAATAATACTAAAAATCTATTGTAATTCAATAGTTTTTACTCTCTTTTTTTTCCTATTTAGTATTAATAAAGCAAAAATAAGAGTAGGTAAACCAAGTACTATAAATGGGAAGTCAGTATTATTACCACAATAAGCAAGCCCTATGAAATTATTAACATACCAATTATTTGCAATGGCCATGTCAAAGATTTTATGAACTATCTTCATTTCATCTTCAGTGAGACCAGACTTATAATAGATTTTAATATCTATCACTCCTAGATCAAAACATTCTGAATAAAAAGAATATGTTTCATTAAAGACTAGTGGTTCTGAAAGATTAAGAAGAGGCAAATCTCCTTCCTCAGCCCAATTTGATTCTGGCCAAGTCATGCTAAGATTATCAATTTCAAATATCATATTTTTTAGTGAGAGAAGGCTAGAAACAAGAATTTCACGAAATTCGCTATTTTCTATCCATTTTTCTCCATCATTTATGAACATTGATGCTATAATCCCATCCTTTGATCGGAAGTCTAAAATAGTCACATTACCTGTAGAGTGGCTTTCATTAAATGTCGAAAATTCTGTGAGATCAAGTGGCGCTTGATTTGCAAAAGCATAACCAGAGATAGGTCCATCTGCAGGGATAATTGAAGGAACTACTGTCTCTACGTACCACCAACGGTTATTATCAGAGTTAATCATATTAGATATTTGTTCATACACGCTTTTATCCTCATAAGAGACATTTGCTAACAAGAAGTCTACTTTACCGGGTAACACGGTATCATTAAAATTATGGACTAAAATGTCATCTAAACCAGAGATTTGATGAGATAACCAGTTCAAATCCTCAACAATTCCATCTTTTAATATTTCATTCTCTTCATAAGTTTGACTGGTTTCATTGAAAATTAAAAGTTGAGCAGTAAGATTCTCCTTTGTCAATCCATTTAGTTCTATCGTAATTAAAGAGTAAATAGATGGAATATCTGTACTATTCACTAGTTTTATATTAGGAACATAGAAAGAAACAAGTAAGACCAAGAACAAGCAAATGAGAGATGTTCTTTTCTTTTTCATTATTCAACCTTCTTATTTATGTTGGGTGACATAAGTAAAGCGCTGTCTGCAAATCGTTGAAATCCATTGGATGTTGATCCCATTCTGGATGGTTTGTAATAATCCAATTATAAGCATGATCAAACGCTGTGTCTGTATCAGAACAATCAAAATAGAACTCCATACACATATGTCGTAGAAAAGGACTAGACATAAAAAGTATTCTACCACTTAGTGACCAACTAGGATCATAACTCTTTTGCTGATGCCAAGCAGATTCGTCCCACTCACTAGCTACCATCACATGCTTTTTGTTGGTTAAATCTAGTCCTTCGTAGAGAAAACCTTCTGAATGGCAGCAATCCATAATATATACTAAGTTATCGGTTTCTAAATCAAATAACCAACCTTTCAGTTCGATAGCAGCAACACCCTTATAGTAAGGTGTCCACCCTAATTCATGAAACCATGTGGTTGTATGAGAATGTGTCCACGCATCAGCATCTGGTGGGGGAAGCACAGCATGTCCATGTGCGGAAAATAGAACTACTACAATGTCTTTTTGTTTTTCTTTTGTATCTAAAGTATCTAATATACTAATTACATCATCATCGTCCCAATCATAATGAGTAGCGAAATAACCAGGGATGTATTTCGCCCTATCGCTTAGAAGCATATCTCTAAATGGTTCTATATTACTTCTCCATCTATATTGCCAAGAATATTCATCATCGAAATCAAATCCAAAACCAACGAAATGACACATGGGTGGATCTACTGTGAATGATACACTATCCATAACAACACTTTGAGTAGTTATGCTAAAAGGACTAGGACCCCCACTGACTGAAACTGAAACAGTAAAAGTATGTAATCCTCTACCGTACTTATCTATAAAGTTCCTTGCATCATATTGAATATTTACTCCTACATGATGGAGAGAGTAATCTAACTGTCCATCAATATATGTTTTATATGATTGATATGAACCAACGATGATGAATTTGAAAGTGATATAATCACCATTTAAGAGACTGTTAAATTGTTGACCATTAGTAGGTTTCTGGATAGTGGTTGATGTAGCTCTTACTTCTTTAATGAGAATTGTGCTACTAAGAAATACAATTGTAAAAAAAACAAAAAAAGCTAATCTATATTGTTTTTTTTTCATAGTTTAATTTCCTCCGTCTATACTGTTTTTCAATTTTGTTTTCTACAAACAGTATACTGCCTATACGAGGTTTATTTACATATTTAAACTTTATCTACAACTTAGTACTTCCTCAATGAGTGCTACCTGTATCACCTTCTTCTAGAAGATGCCGAAAACATATACAGATTTGATAAAAGGTGATTGAACCTGTTTTACAGAAGGTAATGAAGATTAGGGAAGTAGTAAAGAATTGGTAGAGGATAGATAAATGGAGCATAGCATTCTATAAAACGATGAGAACGGAGGTAGGGATATAAAAAACGGACTGCTGAGTATCGAGAGGGGGTAGAGATATGGAGAGTCTTGACTAACCTGAAAGCTATTTCAATTCCAAAGTTGCGATAATAATTTTTGTTTTCTTTTTTTGTGGCCTTCCATCCAACAACAAGGAACCATTCTTCATTCTTCTTTTACCATCTTGTATGAAGATGGATTGAAGTTTATTATCCAACACTACTACGCATAAATTAGAACCTAGTAAAGAACTTTTTTGAATTTATCTTTAATCTGGTTATAAGTTTATTGTCATATAATTTGTTAATTTTACTTGTTTTCTTTTCTTTTTTCCCTCATTCTAATCTCCCCTCTTTCAATGCTTTGATGTACTATTTCGTTATTTTTAATTCTTTCGACACCACTTTCTTTGGTATCCATCTTGATTCTGTCGTTTGTTCTTCTATTGTTGCAAAAAACGTCTTGAACGATTCTATGTATATTGTGTCTAGTTTGTATTCTGAATACTCTTCTTCTTTCTCCTCTTCCACTACTAGCTTTCCTTCTCTGTAATGGTGTATTTTCGCCATGGTTTATCATTTCCTTACTTGGAACACTTTACTTTCAGCACTTTGTCTTGAACGACATTATAAAACACCAAAAATCAAGAAATGCTTTTATCTCTCAAATACATCGTATTCTTTGTCTCATGTCCTACGAGAAACTCCTCATAGATTCACAAGAAGAACAATCTTCAAAGTTTGTCTCTTCTTATTCTTGTGGGAACTGTGGTGATACGATTACCTTTTCTCATAAAGAGAACCCTCCCTCTAAACCCATTATTTGTCCTAATGCTTTCTGTAGAGAAAGAGAGAAATTCACTCTTCTCTAAAAGAATGAACACACTTCTTTCAAGACAGGAAAATGATCTAATATAGCATATCAGAGAATTTAGAGAGAGAAGTCTTGTTCAGGCATTTGATAGTTTCCTTCCTGACCATATGAGGTAAAAGAAGAAAAAAAAGAAAAATCCTTTCTATAGCTTTATTCTTCTTCATCTGCTTCCTCTGAAGACTGATTTTCCTCGTTATTTGGATTTAGTTGATCAGATCTGTTATTCATAGATGCTTGATATGCAGCATTATTAGAATTCATACTGTTAGATCTATCATCATTTGACCTATTTACTTTATTCATTTTGTTGTTCACCTCCCTTACTATTTTTAAAAGCAAGATTGGTTTTCGATTTGGTAAAAAAAAACCACTACAGTCCAAATCAGTTACTCCCATAGGGAGATGAATTTTAATCTAATAACATTGTCCAGGTTATAGATTATACATTCAACCTAATAAGTTAATCACTTATTTTGATTGTTGGTAATAAATTTTTTACTATATTAGTATGACAATCATCCTTTATAAATCTAGCAACATCATATATGTTTCCGATTATAATTTAAGAAACCCTGCGAGACTCAAAGAAACCATGGCTTGATACAATTGTAAATAATTTGTAAACTCAAAGGGTGCTACAACATCTTAAGAAAATTAAAAAAAATCAAATGTATGAAGAAATTTACAATTATCTGGAGAGGTTCCTTTGATTGGTACGAAGTAACTGAGAAAGAAGGATTTGGAGATAGCGAAGATATATATGCTATTGCGTGGGAACCACCAAAAACAGATAATAGAACAAAATATATTGGAATTGCTGTTAAACAATATATTGGAGACAGATTGAAGGATCAGTATCATGGAAAAATGTTTAAGCAGATGCTATTAACATATTTGGAAGAGAGAATTTGATCAAGATACATTTTGGAGGTAATAATCAATGATTAAGGATTTTCAGAAAAAAGAAATGCTTTCGGATCAAGAATTAAAGGATATAGGAGATTTGATATCTAATGCACTTAATCAGAAAACGAAATATATCACAATCACTAAAAATATTAGTGATTAATTTAAACTACATGAAATAAGGAATGTGATACGAATGTCAGAACAGAAAAAAGTAGCGGTTGTTGCGATTGGAGGCAACTCACTCATCAAATCTAAGCAGCATCAAACTGTACAAAATCAATATGAAGCTGCTCATGAAACTGCAATTCACCTAGTAGATATGATTGAAGCTGGCTGGGATATTGCAATAGGACATGGCAATGGACCCCAGGTTGGATTCATTTTACGACGAAGTGAAATTGCCCATAAGGTGGAAGGTATGCATGAACTACCCCTAGATGTTTGCGGTGCTGACAGTCAAGGCGCTATCGGTTATTCCCTACAGCAGAATATCCAAAATGAGCTTAAAAAAAGAGGAATTGATAAACCAGTGACGACAGTGATTACACAAGTCCGTGTAGATTCAAATGATCCTGCTTTCCAGACACCTGCTAAACCTATTGGTACATTCATGGAAGGGGAAGAGGCGGAACGAAGGAAAGAAGAATTAGGTTGGAATGTAGTTGAAGATGCTGGTCGAGGTTGGCGTCGTGTAGTGCCTTCTCCATTACCTGTAGAAATTATGGAATTGGAAGCCATCAAAACACTAATCGATTCCGGTACAATCACAATTACTGTAGGTGGAGGAGGAATACCAGTTATTGAGACAGATCAAGGAGTAAAGGGAACTGCAGCAGTAATTGACAAAGATTTTGCATCTGCATTCCTAGCAAATAAAATAAAAGCAGACATGCTTTTAATTTCAACCGCTGTTGAAAAAGTTGCCCTGAATTTCGGTAAACCTAATCAAATAGATTTGGATCAGCTTACCGTTGCTGAAGCAAAGAAGTATCTAGAGGAAGGAACTCATTTTGCAAAAGGATCTATGGAACCAAAAATCAAAGCTATTGTTGGATTTTTAGAACAAGGTGGTAAAGAAGCTTTAATCACTAGTCCTGAAAACATTGGTAGGGCTTTAAAGGGTGAAACAGGAACCAGAATTGTTCCTTAAAAATTATCATTGAAGATTTTATTCTCAACTTTTTTTATTATTTCTTCTTTCATTTTTATTATCTTCAATTATTTTCGTGCTATTGGAAGTTCAAAACGAGTTTTACCATCTAACTTGTGTAGAGCACCTGCAACTGCTCCAGCTGTTGGAACAAGTCCTATCTCTCCAACACCTTTTGCACCAAATCCTCCAATTTCTTCTGGCACTTCAATTAAAATAACTTCAACCTCAGGAGTATCTTTAGCTTTGACTATTTGGAGATCCTTCATTCTCAAAGAATCTGGTACTCCTCTAGTTGTCGGAAAACTTTCCGAGAGAGTATGTCCAAGTCCCATATGAACTCCCCCTTCAAACTGACCAGCGCATGCCATAGGGTTAATTGCTTTTCCAACATCATGTGCTGCTATTATTTTCTTAAGATTACCTTTTTCGTCAAGAAAAGCCATTTGTACTGCATAACTAAATGCTAAGTGTGTTACAGGATTATCTACTTTTGTTCCTGGTTTGACAGTGAAGTTAGTAATGTATTCTCCATGGAATTCTTCACCTGTTAAATCTTTTAATGACTTTGATTGAAGAGCTAAAGCAAGTTTTTCTGTAGCAATCTTAGCTGCCATAGTATCCAGCGCAGTACCTCTTGAGGCAGTAGTCATGCCACATTTTGTTGTTGGATAACTAATAGACTTAACATTCATTTGTGCAGGTGGTATATCTGTTAGTTCAGTAACAACTTGAGTAATTACTGTAAACAATCCTTGACCCATTTCAGTAAAACCTGTTAATATATCGAGCTGTTCATCTTCAAGGACTTTAATGAGCACCCTTCCAGTGTCTTCAAGACCATTGCCAATACCTGTATTTTTTATACCACAAGCTATACCTGTTGGAACCTTTGAATTTTTATAAACATCTTTTACTGCATCAAGACATTTTTGCATTCCAATAACAGTTTTTGTCATCTTTTGTCCTGTTGCAAACCTTTGACCTTCTCTGAGAATATTCCGTTCTCTTATATCATAATCATCAATTTCAATTCCATCTCCCCTCATTTTTTCAACAATCATATTCAAGCAAGATTCAATTGCAAAAGAAGTTTGATTAACACCAAATCCACGCATCGCCCCACAAGGAGGGTTGTTAGTGTATACAGATTTCGCATCAATATCTACATGTGGAACATAATAGGGGCCACAACAATGTCCTGCTGCACGTTCAGCAACTTTTGCTCCGACTGAAGCATAAGCTCCAGAGTCTGCGATGAGTCTTAATCTAACAGCTGTAAGTTTTCCATTTTCATTAGCACCTACTTCATAATTCATTATCATAGGATGACGTTTAGGATGAATAAGTAGGGATTGTTCTCGTGTAAGTACAGTCTTAACAGGTTTCTTTAGTAAAAATGAAGCTACAGCTGTCTGAGCTTGGCATGAAAGATCTTCTTTTCCTCCAAAAGCTCCTCCGTTGGTGACAAGTTCTACTATGACTTCTTCATTCTTCAATCCTAATACTTCAGCAATCTGTCGTTGATCTTCATGTACACCTTGTCCTTGACTGTATACATGAACACCAGTTGCTGTTGGAATTGAAAGACTGCTTTCAACCTCCATAAAAGCATGTTCAATGCGTTGTGTTTTGAATTGTTGTTTTATTACATACTTGGAATTGTTTAATGCTTCATTAACATTCCCTCTTCCAAAGAAAGTATGTCCTAAAAGATTTCCTTTCTCATGTATTTTCATAGAATCTTTAGCCAATGCTTTCTCAGGATTGTCTATTGGTTCAAGAACCTCATATTTAACTTTTATTTTGTCTAGAGCAGCCCTAGCATGAATCATTGAATCAGCAACAACCATAGCTAAAACATCCCCTACGTATTTTGTTGATTCGCCTTCTGCAACAAATATTGGCCAATCAGGAATTATATACCCTATCATTCTTTTACCTGGAACATCTTTTGCAGTAATTACCCTTACAACTCCACAAGCTGATTTTGCTTGAGAAATATCTATATTTATGACCTTTGCACGTGGATGTTCACTCAGTAGCAAAGCTCCATGAAGCATATTCTCTACTTCCAAATCAGCTATGTAGGGTTTCTTACCTAGAGCCATATCTACACCGCGGTAGCGCTGAGTACTGCTACCAACCCCATGTTCTTTTGGTTGAAATTCCCGCTCAAAACCATATTGTTCTCCAAAAAATTTGTTTCTACGAGGAGGACCTGAAATATCCTGATTCTTTGTTTGCCAATTTTCTTCAGCTGTTTCCATTGCATCTAATATTCGCTGGTACCCTGTACAACGACAAAGATTTCCTGTTATAGCTTTGGCTTTCTGTTCTCTGGTTGAAGTTGGGTGTTGATCAAGGAAACCCTTGATTCTTATCAAAAGCCCAGGAGTGCAAAAACCACATTGAACAGCTCCTTCTTTGACTAAAGATTTTGATAGTATTTCTTGCTCTACTAAATCTAAACCTTCAACAGTGACAATTTCTTTTCCCTCAATAGATGCAGGTTTTTGTCTACAAGAAACCATAGCTTTACCGTTTATTAGAACAGTACAAGCACCACAAAAACCTTGTCCAGAACATCCGTCTTTACAACTTTTTATCAAACAGACTTCTCTGAGAACATCAAGAACACTCATACCTTCTTCGTACTCAGCAGTTACTTTTTTTCCATTGAGAGTAAATGTAACATTCATTTTTTCACCTTAAATGCTTCCCATTCCTCAAGTGTGTTGAGGTTAAGTGTGATATTTTTGTCATTAACAGATATAATCTTTGCTTTTTGTAGTTCTTTTTGTTTGCGAATCTCAAAATCAAGACGTGAATCTGAACTACAAGTCTGGAGATATTTTTTGAATTCATCAGAGAGTAAAACAGGATGACCTCTTTTTCCGTTGAATTCAGGAATAGATACATTAGCATTAGAAGAACTTAATTCTCCAGCTAATTGGTCCCAAACTTCTTTACTTGGACAGGGAACATCAATAGGTAAGATGAATACACCTGATTGATGTTTATCACCTAATCCTGAAAGTCCACTTTGTATCGAAGAAAAAGGTCCCTTTTCAGGTTGGGGGTTCACTATAATAGTTGTTTTTTTGAGCTCAGGTATATTTTCTTGATAGAGTGTAGTATCTTTTCCTGAAACAACTATAATATCAGTAAAACCTATTTCAAACAGACTCTCAATTTGATAACTAAGAAAGGGTTTTCCATGATAATCTAGAAGTCCTTTTGGAATACCCATTCGCTGAGAATCTCCAGCTGCCAGTATAATGATCGGGAGAGTTCTGAAATCAATTGTCATATTTAATAACCTAGTTTTAGATTACTACAGATGTCCTTCTTAGGTAAGTTTTGCTATAATCTTTCTATAATGACCTAGTGAGTTTAATTCTAGAAAAATGAATAAAAAGATTGTGGCATCAAAGTGTGAGAGCAGAGAAATATGAAAATTGATTCATATTAAAATTAAAAGAAAAGAAAGAAAAAAGGGAGAAAAGAAGAGGGTTAAGCTAAATCAGCTGCACCGAATCTTGAAACCATTTTCTTGAAAGTTGTTGTCCTGAAAACATATCTCATCATTTCAGCAAATAAACAGAAGCCTAATGTGAATATCATGATATAGGCCCAATCTATCCCCGGTATTGGATAATAGTGCAACTTAAATCCAGTAAATATTGCTTGGGTAGCAGGTAAGAACACTCCTCCTACAAGAAGGAACCAAGACAACAATATTGCACCAATTAAATAATTGTTTTTGAATGGTTTAGATCTTATCAATGAGGTTTGGTTGTCATTCCGAGCGATGAAGACGAACCACAATTCGAATGAGAGCGTGGCAACAAAAGCTATCATCTGTGAATATGCTACAATGTAATGGTTAAGTTGTTCAGCAAAGATAAGATCAGGATTAGCTAAGACATCAGCAGCAGCCCATTCACTGAACAGAATATGATGAGCACTGGTTGGATCTCTACCAAGATGTAAATAGCCCCAAAGGAAAATACCTAAAGAACAAGCTAGTGCCACCACACCAGCTACAGAAGCAAAGACGTACATGTCTTTAACAAAAGAGGATTTCTTACCTCTTGGAGGTCTTTTCATTAAACTAGGATCGTATGGATCAAATGATAAAGCAAGAGCAGGTAAAGCATCTGTTAACAGGTTCAAGAAAAGAATCTGTAAAGGAAGGAAGGGAATCTCTTGCCAAATTGAAAAGATAATAAGAACAGCGAAAATCTCATCAAAGTTACAACTAAGTAGGTAACGAATGAATTTTTTCATGTTTTCAAAGATATTTCGGCCTTCTTCAACAGCGCTGACAATGGTATGAAAAGCATCATCTGTGATGACCATATCAGCAACCTCTTTGGTTACATCAGTGCCTGTAATGCCCATAGCGACACCGATATCACTTTTCTTGATCGCGGGTGCGTCATTGACTCCATCACCAGTGCATGCTACTATATGCTCTAGTTTCTGCAATGTTTCTACTACTCTGTATTTGTCTTTTGGACTCATTCTGCTGTAAACTTTTATTTTCTCTATTTTTCCTTCCAGTTCATCATCTGGCATTAAAGAAAACTCATCTCCACTTACAACTAGATCTTCCTCAGTTTCCAGAATACCTATTTCCTCCGCTACTGCAATTGCTGTTGCTTTCTGATCCCCAGTTATCATTACTGTTGTAATTCCAGCCACCCTACATTCTTCTATTGCTCCTTTCACTTCTGGTCTTGCTGGATCAATCATTCCTGTAAGTCCTAAGAAAATCATATCATCTTCTATATCATCGACTTTTTCTTTGTCATATCCTTTTGGTACTTCTCTGTATGCTACAGCTAGTACTCTCAAGGCTTTTTCAGACATTGCTAGGTTTGCGTCAAGAATCTGTTGTTCTAGTTCCTTAGTCATCTTTGGGTTCTTTCCTTTACCCATAGCAGAATTACATCTTGTTAGAACTACAGGTGGACTTCCTTTCATATAAGCGAACAATTTTCCATCTTTTTCATGAATAGTTGTCATTCTTTTTCTATCTGAATCAAAGAATATTTCGTGATCTCTTTTGTACAGCTTTTCCTTTGTAAATCCTGCTTTATCTCCCATAACTACCAAAGCTGCTTCTGTTGGATCTCCTTTTACATCAATATGTCCTTCATTTCGTAGAATCCCAGAGTTATTACAATGATAGACTGTTTCAATTAACTGGTTTAGAACTGGTTCTTCTAATGGATCTATTGTTTTTCCATCTTGTATAAATTCTCCTTCTAACAGATAACCTGATCCTCCAATTTCTGTTTTTCCTTGGAGCGTCCATACTTCTTTTACAGTCATTTCGTTTCTTGTTAATGTACCTGTTTTATCACTGCAAATATAATCTACTGAGCCTAATGTTTCTACTGCTGGTAATCTTGAAACAATTGTTTTCCTCTTTGCCATCTTTGATACACCAATTGCCAAAGTAATTACAATCGCTGCGGGTAACCCCTCTGGTACAGCTGAAATTGCTAGTGCGATTGCAACCTCGAAACTTTCTAAAAGAGGTTCTCCTAGTGCTGAATTTACAATCATAACTATTGCACATATTATTAGAATAATTATCCCTAGAACTTTCCCAAGTTTGTCTAAAGCTTGTTGTAATGGGGTCATTTCTTCTTTTACTTGTGTAAGTTCAGCAATTTTACCCATTTCTGTTCTCATTCCAGTTTCTACAACCATGGCTTTAGCTCTTCCATATACACTAGTGGTTCCTGAATATATCATATTCTTTCTATCATGGAGTCTAGCATCTGCAGAAACTATTTCCAAGTTTTTAGTGATTGGGTTGCTTTCTCCTGTTAATGGAGCCTCGTCTATTTTGAAACTATTAGCTTCTATTAATCTGCAGTCTGCTGGTATTTTGTCTCCAACTTCTAGATTAATCATATCTCCTGGAACAAGATCACTGCTGTGAATAATTTGTTCTTTTCCTCCCCTAATTACAACAACATCTTGCTCAAAATATTCTTTCAATTTCTCCAACGCTTGATTGGATCTAAAATCTTGAACAAAACCTATTACAGCATTCAAAATAACTATTGCAAATATCGCTATTGCATCAATTATTTCCGTTCCATGCTCCAACAATGTTGGATTAACAATTTCAGGATCGTTAAGTGCATGGATGTAATTATTGAGTCCGAATCCTATACTAATAATACCAGCTGCAATAAGGAGCAGCACAAGGAAGCTTGTAAATTGCTCAGTGATCATTTTTAGAACTTTGAATTTTTCAGTTATAGTTAGCTTATTATGCCCATACTTCTCTAACCTATCTATAATCTCATCTTCCCTAAGTCCTGTTTCTTCGCTTTCTAATTCCTCAAAAACTTTTTTTGTTTCATAACTATGCCAAGGAATTATTACAATTTCTTCTTCGGGTGATTCTGTTTTTTTCTTTTTTTTCAACATTTCTACACCTATTTGGATTGAATATAAAATAAACTTTACACTTTGATTTTACAAGTGGGTTTAAAAGTTTTATTTGAGTGACATAAGAAAAAGAAGTTCTTGGGAGAATTACGCAAGATGTTTCTTCAGACCTGTAATTAGTTTATCAATATCTTCCTCATTATTGTAAAAATGAGGGCTAATTCTCAATCCCCCATATCGGCTAGAAACAATAATATTGTCTTCTTTTAGTTTCTTTGCTATTTCTACATTTTTTGGAACTCTAACATTAACTACACCCGAACGATATTCCAGTTCTAATGGTGTCACAAATTCAAAATCACCTAATTGTTGTAGCTCATTAATCAGGTAATCTGTTAACTGTAAAATTCTTTTTTGAACATTCTTAATGCCAAATTCTAAGATTATGTCCATTCCACCGCTAGCCACAGCATAAAGAAAATCACTTGGATTAACATCCATGTACCTGAAAATATCTTTCATGTACACCATATCATTGACGTTCCAATAGGGTTCATCGTAATTATCCAATTCCACTCCTTGATAACTAGCAAAAGGAGGATCAAATTCATTTATTAGTTTCTTTTTCATGTAAAACCAACCAGCTTGATTAGGACCTAATAGCCATTTAGCTGTTCCACAGGTTAAGAAATCTATATCCCACTTTTTCACATCATCAACCATTGCTCCAGAAGATTGAATGGAATCTACTACTATCAAAGCATCATTTTCGTGAGTAATTTTAGCTATTTCCTTAACATCGGCTTTAAATCCTGATAACCACTGAACATGAGAAAGTAAAACGAGTTTAGTATTATTATCAACTTTCTGAGCAAATTCCTCTGGAAGAACCCTGTTTTTTCTATCAGGTATAGGACGATATTCAATTCCTTTAGTCTTCTTCAAGAAAAGAGCCTGATAGACTTGGGCAACATAATCATTCCAGTAACAAACAATGTTACTATCCTTTTCATAATTAATGAGATTTGCTGCTAACCTAGACCCCGCTGTGACGTCAGGAGTGAATAAAATTTCTTCTTCAGAGGCATTAATCAACTTACTAAATTGTACTCTAGAATCTTTCTTCTTCTGATTTGATTCTTCAAAATCAAACTCTCCCCAACATTTTGTATAATGTTGAATAGCTTCCGCAGTTTTTCCATGTAGAGGACCTCTTGCTGCATGATTAAGAAAGGTTCTTTTTGCGATAGTTGGAGATTCTTCTCGAATGTGATGGATATAATTCAAATTCACAAAATAAGAAAAACAAATAGTGCCTTTATAGTTTTCCTAGTAAGGATGACTTTATTTCTTACTTTCAGTATATTTTCTATGTTTAACCATTGAAACTGCTAACTGATCTATCATTTGAGTTAAACCTTTGGAGCTTTTCGCTGATACCTCAAAATAAAAATTTTCTATGCCTTCCCTATGAGCTGTTCGATTCAATCGAAAAACATATTCTTTTGCATCAATCGGATTAAGTGTT
>DXJF01000093.1 GCA_019057375.1 Candidatus Heimdallarchaeota archaeon | reverse complement strand
TTTATTGTGATCTTGCTACTATGTGCGTCAATTGAATTTTCTACAAGTTCTTTAACAACAGACGCTGGACGTTCAATAACCTCCCCAGCAGCTATTTTATTTATAGTAAGCTTATCCAGTTTGACTATTTTTTTACTCATAGAATCACAGAATTCTTTTTTTTGAGGTAATTAATGCAATATTTGTTGTTATTTCTCTTTCAAGGTTTTTTTACTTTTCTCAACTAAATCATTTAGGATATTGAATGCTTCTAGTGGTGTTATATCTTCTAAATTCAATCTAGATACATTATCAACAATTTTTTCATATGTAGTAGAAACATGTGATTTTGAAGATTTAGTTTTAACAGTTTCAGTTTTCTTAGTGATACTTTTTTCTAACTCTTGTTCATGTAATAATGATAAGCGATCATTTGCATTTGTGATGACGTCTTTTGGTAATCCTGCTAGTGAAGCAACGTGAATTCCAAAACTCTCACTTATTCCTCCTTCTTTCACTTTGTAGAGGAAGTGAATATCTCCATTAACATTCTTTATAGAAACATGATAATTTATTATTCTAGGCATTTTTTCTTCCAGATCTATTAACTCATGATAGTGTGTTGCAAAAAGTGTTCGTGGTCCATTCTTTCCAATATGGTCATGAAGGTACTCTGTTATTGACCAAGCTATAGCAACCCCATCATATGTTGATGTTCCTCTACCAACTTCATCTAGAATTACTAAGCTATTTTCTGTAGCATTATTGAGAATATTAGCACATTCATACATTTCTACCATGAATGTTGAACGATTTTCTACTAAAACATCATGAGCCCCTATTCTTGTAAAAATTCTATCGGTTAGTCCAATTCTTGCAAAGCTTGCTGGTACAAAACTACCAATTTGAGCCATTAAAACTATTAAAGCAACTTGTCTCAGTAATGTACTTTTTCCTCCCATATTTGGACCTGTGATAATTAATATTCTCTCTGAATCATTTTTCAGTAATGTATCATTAGGAATAAAGGATGTTTGTTCTAATAGCCTTTCAACAACAGGATGTCTCCCGTCCCTTATTTCAATAATGCTTTCTTTCGTAATTTCTGGTTTTGAATAATCATAATACATTGCATTTTGTGCAAAGGTTCCTATAACATCAATAACAGCACAATAATTAGCATTTTGTTGGATTGGTGGGGCATATTGAGCTATTTCTTCTAATAATTGGTCGAATAATTCTTCTTCTAAAACTATTATTTTTTCTTCAGCGTTTAGAATCTTTTCTTCATACTCCTTTAGTTCTTGAGTAATATATCTCTCAGCATTCACAAGTGTTTGTTTTCTTTCATATTCTTGAGGGACATTAACTGCTGAGGCTTTTGGGACTTCAATATAATAACCAAATACTTTGTTATAGCGAATTTTTAAGGTCTTTATTCCAGTTCGAACTTTCTCTCTTGCTTCTAAAGAAGTAAGAAATGATTTTCCACCTCTTTGTATTTTCCTTAGCTCATCCAGCTCTTCATTATATCCTTCTCTAATAACATTACCATCTTTAATACTCGCAGGAACTTCATCTTCAATTCCTATTGCAATTATATTAACCACTTCGGGTAAAGGATCAATGTTCTTTTGGATATCTTTTATAAGAGATGCTTTGAATTTTGAAAGAACTGATTTAATATCTGGTATCAATTCTAATGAACTTTTTAAAGCGGTTAAATCTCGTGGTTTACTTCTTCCAAGACATATTCTACCTATCAGACGTTCAATATCGTTCATTCTTCCAAGTATGTTTCTCAATTCTTCTCTAGATACTGAATCAGAGAATAATTCTTCAGTTGCGTCAATTCTCCCTTGAATTATTGAAAGATTGAGACTAGGACGTAGTATCCATGTTGTGAGTAATCTTGATCCTCCTAGTGTTTTACTGTTATCAAGAACTTGTCTCAGTGTTCCATATTCTGTTCTGTCACGTAAATTTTCTATTAGTTCAAGATTTCTAATAGTACTGAAGTCAAGTAACATATGATCTTGACTCTTGATTTGACTGATTTTTGTGATATTTGGAAAGTTTTCTCTCATTTGTGTTTCTTTAATGTATCTGAGTGTAGCTCCTGCTGCTCCTATTGAAGGAACGATTTCATTTACTCCATATCCATCCAAGCTTAAAACATCGAATAATCTATGAAGATTCTGAAGCCCTTGTTCAATATCAAAAAAATAGTCATCTCTATATGTGATAGTACACTTTTGCTGATCAAAATAGATATTCAGTTTTGTCCAGAATTCTTGAGTTACAATAATTTCTGAAGGATTAAGACGCGTTAATTCAACCTCTAGTAAATTCTTTGCTTTTTCACCATCAAAATCTGTAACTATAAACTCACCTGTGGATAAATCTAGAGCTGAAAGACCAATCAAATTTCCTTCCTTGTAAATTGCCGCTAAGTAATTATTGTGCCCCTTTGCTAGAGATTCTGGCAAAGTGATTGTTCCTCTGGAGATTAACTGCACAACTCCTCTTTTTACAATTTTCTTAGTTGTTTGTGGATCCTCCAATTGTTCAACCATTGCAACTTTGTACCCATTTTCTACCATTTTGGCAATATATGCATCCACAGCATGATATGGAACACCTGCTAAAGGAAATTTCTTTTCTCCTAGTGTGCGAGCTGTGAGAGTAATATTAAGAACTCGGGAAGCTATTTTTGCATCTTCATTAAATGTTTCATAGAAATCCCCTGCTCTGAAGAATATGATATACTCAGAATATTGTTTCTTAATGTCTTGCCACTGTTGCATCATTGGTGTTAATTTAGGCATGAGCTTTCTATCATCAAAACGCTTCATCATTTCTACTCTCTTTAGCTATCTTCTCTTAAATTCTTCTTTCTTTTGAATATAAAAATCAAATATATCTTTTGGTTGTTTCTTAGAATCTGCTGCACCCCAAGAGTATATGTCTTCGGGATTATCTTCACTTGAGTAGAACCATCCTCCTTCATCAATAATTTTCTTTAATTGATTTATTATGGCAACTCCAGCACTAGCACCTAATCTGTCTGCACTTGCATTAACCAATCGTACAGCGGTTCTAGCAGTTTTTATTCCTCCTGCAGCTTTTACGCCTAAATCTTTACCAACAGCTTGTCGCATAAGAGCAATGTGATCAATAAAAGCTCCCATCGGTCCAAAACCTGTAGATGTTTTTACGTAATGCGCCCCCGAACTCTTCGAAATTTGGCTAGCCTTAACAATTTGTTCATCAGTTAGAAATCCTGTTTCTAGAATAACTTTTATAATTACACCATCTGCAGCTTGAACAACTCTACTGATATCCTTACCTACAGCGAAATAATTACCCTCTCTAAAACTGCCTATGTCCATAACCATATCGATTTCATTTGCTCCATGACTGATTGCTTCCAAAGTTTCAGTTTCTTTTGTTTTTGAAGTAGAAGCACCCAATGGAAAGCCAACAACTGCAGCAATATCAACTTCAGATTTTTTTAGAATTTCTCTACAAAAGGATATGTGCTCAGAATTAACACAAACAGCCGCAAAATTGTATTTTAATGCTTCTTCACACAATTTACTAATGTCCTTCTTTGTAGCAAATTGTTTAAGGTTTGTATGATCAATCATACGTGCAAGTTTTTCAGGAGATATTTTTAGGGAATACACAGTATAGTAAAGTATTAAAAATACAAAAATATTCCGAATGTTTCGATTTTATATTTGTTAGTTGATATTTTACTGTAGATTTTATTTTAAAACCCTCTAATCAAAGATTTATCCTATTTTCAAATATATTGGAATTTAAATATAAAAAAGCAAAATGTATAAGAGGCCAAAATATTTAAAATCATTCCTCCTCATTGGCACAAAGATTAGAAACACGAGGTTTCAATTATGAAAAAAATCAGAAGTACGACGTTTACTTTGGCTATACTAGTAGTAATTTCCATGTCATTAATAACAATGTCTGGTTTAGTTCAAGGTTACTCTAACGATATCATGGTAACTAAACCAAACAATTTAAGCAATCCCATCCCCCCAATTAGTGAAGAAGCTTATTCCCTTTTATCTAATTATACCTATGGGTTTAACGCAACTGCCGTTGTTAATAGAACAGTAGAAATGCAGACTTATGGTTCTCTGGGTTTAATAGATTCTATTGAAGTAAATATCCTTGGGAACGAAAGAATGACATATTTCAATTACACTCTACCTAATATTAATGTTGCAAATATTACATTTGCAAGCTTCCGTGTTTCGAATGCATCATATGTAGGTATAGGGAACTCCACCGCTATGAGGACTTATACTTTGCAGAGATATATTAATTACACAACCTTCATGGTTCCATTTAACTTAGACTTAACAAGTATTGGTCAAGGAGCTCAATACTTCATCAACGTCTATATTGAATTTGCATATCCTTATACATATACGATGTTTAATACTGAACAAGTACTCAAGTATGAGGAATTAACTTATCCTTTGATCAATAATATTCCAATAGTTGATGGATTAGTCTGGATAGAAAAACAAGGAGGAGATATTTTCTTAGACGATGAGGAACATACAACAACTCCTAACAATTCTACGGAAGGCATACTATTAATCACTGATGCCGAAACTGGTCTTCTAAAGTGGTCTAACATAACTAGAGAACCATTTAATTACAGTCAATCATATGCTGATGATTTGATGTTGAACGTCTATTTATCCTCAGTTAGTGCTGGTGGTGATGTAGAAAATCCAGCAAACACAATTCTGTTTAAATCATCTGATGTATATAGGAAAATTGAAATTGATCCTTTTGGTTTGGTTAAGATAACAGAATCTCAAACATTAGTTTTTCTTGGTCCTAAGAAACCAGATGATTATAATGAAATAGATCTAAAACCATATGCTCTGAACGCTTTTCCTATAATTATGCCAATAAATGCAACAGTCATTGATCTATATGATGAGGTAGGTTCATTAAATCAAATTTATCAAGTTGAGAATCTAATATATACCCCAGGGGCATATAATCAACGTCCTAGCGTTTTTCTAGATCATGATGCCTTGATAATATTTCCAAGGACCCCATTGTTCTATGGGGATCAAATGGTTTTTACCATAGTTTATAGAGTGCATTTGGATACCTTCTTAACCAAAGAAACAGGCTCAATTAACTATAAGTTTGAGTTTGAGCCATGTTCTGTCGTGAATTGGACCATTGATGAACTCAAAGTAGATGTTATTCTACCTAAGGGAGCTGTATACCAAGAAATTCAGTACAATAATCCCGATCCCTATCAAGATATGTTTGTAAGCTACGATAAGAAGTTCAAATTCACTTCCCTTGGATTCAAACGTATCATGAGCTTTAAGTTCACTACTTTTTCAGGAAATGACAATGCTCCTGTGATAATCAGTTACCGCTATTCGCGATTAAACATATTGATTACTTATTTCTTACAAGTAATTGTTGTAGGTGTAGTCTTTGCAATCTATCTTGGTATTAGGTGGTCAACAAAGAAAGCTAAAGATTTAGCGATAGATGAATCGGATAAAGAATTCATTCCGGTAGAGGAAATAGAGGAATTTGTTAAACAATATGAAGAAATTCTATCTATTCGTGAGAGACTACGTGAAACTAGATCAAAATTAGCTGCAAAGAAGTTGAAAGCTAAAGCAGGTAAAGATTTGATTGCCAAACTCGAGAAACGTCAAAGAATAGAGGAAGAAGAACTGAAGACAACAAAAGAATCTCTGATAGCTATTGGTGGAAGATATAAAGAAAATGTCCAAAAGATCGAGATTGCTGAAAGAAAACTTTACGAAGAAAGAAGAAATCTTCGCATGCTTCAGCAAGAATACAGGGTCAAGAAAAACATGACCAGAGAGTCATATATGAAACTCTTCCGAGAAAGGCAACAAACCATTGAGAAACTAAAGAACGAAATTAATAGTCACTTAATCACCCTAAGAATGCTTCTAGAACCTTAATTCTCTATTTTCTTTTTCTTTTATTTTTATTTATCTTATTTCTGAAAAAACTTATAAGAAGTGTTGCAATTTTTATTTTACTAAACTTAAGTGGGAATCATGCATCTTGAAAGTATAACTGAGAGCGCGGAAACAATAGGAAAAGAAGTTCCAGGTCTCTCCGACGTTGCCCAGGACCTTGCTCAGGTTCTGAAGAAAGGTAGGATTATGCTCAATAAATTATTTGATCAATGTAATCGTGAAGGATTAAATATAGATTTGAGTCCTGAAGAACAGAATGAGATTTCTTTGAAAGTAGCATTAGTGACTGATCCTGATCAAGTTTTTCAATATGCACGAATTGTACAGCTTGTTTTTCAGCTCAACTATTTTTCAAAATGCTATGAAAAAGCATTAGGATATGAAAAACTTCCTAATATTATAGAAAAAGAGGCTAAAACACTTCATGGGAGAATAGAAGAGTTCCGCCGACTAATAGAAAAGGAATACGTAGCAAGTATTTAGTAGAGTTCATGTTTTTCACTAATTATAAGAAAGATTTATTGAATTCAAGTTTTACTGGTAGGTTGACTTCAAAATGCTAAGTAAAGATGAGTTAGAGAAATACAATCGTCAAATTATCGTCTCAAACATCGGTATTGAGGGTCAAAAAACTCTAAAATCAAGTAAAGTTCTGGTAATAGGTTTAGGAGGGTTAGGTTCCAGCGTTGTATATTACTTAGCTTCAGCTGGGGTTGGAAATTTAGGATTACTAGATCAAGATAAAGTTGAATTGTCTAATTTAAATCGTCAAATTTTACATTATGAAACTGATCTGGATAAAGCTAAAACCGATTCAGCATACACTAAACTTTCTCA
Organism: Candidatus Heimdallarchaeota archaeon; assembly: GCA_019057375.1. Lineage (GTDB taxonomy): Archaea > Asgardarchaeota > Heimdallarchaeia > Heimdallarchaeales > Heimdallarchaeaceae > UBA460. Next base: position 2,825 of record DXJF01000093.1, on the reverse strand, counting down.
ACTCAATTCAGATATAGAAATAATATTGCATAATACTCATCTTGATGAAAACAATGCCGAAAATATAATCTCTGATTATGATTTTGTAGTAGAAGCGAGTGACAATTTTGAAACAAAATTCCTTGTAAATGATATGTGCATCAAATTGGGGGTACCATTTGTGATAGGTGGTGTATTCCAGTTTGAAGGACAAATGATAACCGTTTTACCTAAAAAAACAGCTTGTTATAGATGTGTTTTCAAAGAAATACCCACACCTGGTACTTATCCTACTACTGGAGAAGAGGGAGTTATGGGGACAACAGCAGGGTTTTTTGGTTTAATAGAAGCTAATGAAGCAATAAAATATCTGGTTTTCAAGGATGAGGATAAACTACTTGCTAATAAAATACTACACGCTGATTTACAATACAACAGCTTCGAAACCTTCGAAGTTGAGAGAGATGTAAATTGCGTTTGTAAAAAAATACCTAACAATACAAGGTAAAGTTTTTTATCTTAAGATTAGGATTTCACATTATGAATAACGATATGAGTTATTTCGTTCATCCTACAGCTTTTATCGAGGATGATGTTACAATTGGAGATGGAACAAAAATCTGGCATCAAGTACAAGTGAGAAAAGGTGCATCGATTGGAGAAAATTGTATCTTTGGAAAATCTGTTTTTGTTGATTTTGAGGTTATAATAGGAGATAATGTGAAGATACAAAATTTTGTTTCAGTATACCATGGTGTAACTCTTGAGGACGATGTATTTGTTGGTCCTCATGTTTGTTTTACAAATGATTACCTGCCACGAGCTGCTAATCTTGAATGGGAGTTAGTACCAACCCTAGTCAAAAAAGGTGCTTCGATAGGTGCTAATGCTACTATAGTTTGTGGAATCACTGTAGGAGAATATGCAATGATAGGTGCAGGAAGTCTTGTTTCAAAAGATGTACCGGCCCATGCTTTAGTTTTTGGTAATCCCGCAAGATTGAAAGGATATGTTTGTTATTGTGGTCATGTTATAACCAAAACAGATGATTCTTTACACTCTGGTACTATACTTTCATGTGAGAAATGTAACAAAACGACAATGTTGGATTAGATTTAAAGAATCTTACAAGTTATAAAAGAGACAGTGCTTTTTTTGTTTCTTCTGTGGATTCTCTCTACATCCGACACAAACCTTAAATAACATGTTTGCTTGATAACAAACTACTGAATCATCGAGAACGAAGAGTGTTACAAATCTATAAATGCACAATCGTACATTAACATGATGATTAAAATTTGTTTAGGGGTTAACAAATGAATTTAATTTCAATAAGATTGCCAAGTGAATTTGTTGAAATTCTGGATGAAATGGTCCTGCAAGGTAGGTATGCTTCAAGATCTGAAGCAATAAGGCTTGCGCTCAGAGATTTCTATAGGGAACACTATGCATCAAAACAATCAACTGATTTTCGTTTCCCAAATATTGACAACAAATATAATAACATAATTTTCGAGGATGACTAGGTTCTTCAAATTTCCTCAATTTCCTACTATTGATAAGCATTTGAAGAAACGTTAGGTTTAACATAGTAAGAGTTTTTAGTAGTATACACTTGCGTTGAACACATCTTAGAAACAGATTACAGCTTAAGAAAATCGTATTTAAATTAAGAATCTGTATTTGGTAATCTAGAACTAGTGGGTAAAAATATGACTGATATGAAGCAGGATGATTCACAGCTTGAAAACGATATAAAATCATCTAAAAAAAATCATTATGTTAAAACTGAAAACCATTTATCAAAAATTAAAGAAAAAATATCACCTGTTCTACCTTATCTAAAGAACAGATATCTGAGGTATTCTGTTTCTTTTATCCTTCTTGGTTTTGTTGTTTACCTTTACATTCTCTATGAAACATTCCGTGATGAAGAAAGAGCACCCTTCCTGTTTTTCTCTATTTCACCAGATGCACTTGTTCCATTGGGGTTGATTTTCGCACTTATAATGGTTTTTTATGTCTCATGGGATGATACTTTTTTCAAGAAATATCGGACCCTGGGGTTGTATATAGTTATTTTAACAACTGTTTTTTATGCACTAATCTCTTCACGTCTTAGTGTTTATCTATTCGAACTAGAAATAGCAAGATGGTTAACAAAACTAACTGGAACCATAGTGTCTTCTTTATTGATTGCTTTTGGTATGAATATAGGTGATGTTACTTGGTTAACAACGAGTTATATGACTAAAATTGATTTTATGACTGCTCCTAGTGGAGAAGCAGCAATACTCATTGATGCTGCGTGCAGTGGTATACATTCACTTACTATTTTTACAGTCATTTTCTTTATAATGCTTTTTGAAGCAAGAAAACGAATGTTTTGGGGTTATGAAAAAGGAGTCATATCAATTATTAAGATTCTCAAAACTTACTTTGCTAGTATACCTCAAACAATTCAAGAAAAAGGAAAAATGGCATTTATTAAAGAATTTAGTATTCGATTAACAAAGATACTTTGGGTTTTTGTTAGAGTGGGATTTGTAACAATAACTGGAATTCTTGGAACTTATCTAGTTAATATTATACGAATTATGATTATAATTGCTTTAACTTACTCATATGGTTGGTCTGTGGCAGAGCCAGTTCACAATTATCTTGGATATGTCATGCTAATCCTTTGGCTACCTACTTTCTGGTTATTTATTCTTCCTATGGGCGAAAGAAAGGAAGTAAGGAAAAAAAGGAAACTGAAAAGAAAAGAAAAGCGAATGAGTAGAAAAAAGAAGAAGTTAAACCAAAAAAGTGAAATAAAAACAGAAGAAGAGGAACCAATTACTTCT
>DXJF01000092.1 GCA_019057375.1 Candidatus Heimdallarchaeota archaeon | reverse complement strand
ATATATTCTAAATCAAAAGAAAAATATCACAGAATAAATTAGAAGAACTTACTTAATTTTTATATCAGCAATAGAATCTAATATAACATCTGCATGTTCGAAATCTTTAGCTTCAGCTTTACCTGAAAGAACACCAATACAAGCTAAAGCTCCAGCATTCCTACCCATAAGTAAATCACGGTCGTCATCTCCAACAACAATGGATTTGCTAATATCTACATCAAGAATTTTACAACCATATTGGAGCATGTCGGGAGCTGGTTTGGCCTGATAAGGGGAATCAATATCTAAACCAAGAACTAGGTCAAAGTAATCAAAAAGACCTGCACTAGCTAATTGTTGAGATGCCGGTTCTGAACTATCATGAGTAGATAACATCAGCTTAATATCTTTACTTCTTATTGAATCCAAAAGGGTACTAGCTCCTTCAAAAGCTTCAACATATTCTGTAAAATCAATTAAATGATCAACCTCATCAAAAAGTTCAGCGATATCTTCTATAGAGGAATTAATGGAAAATGTACGGAGATATTCTCTAGTTCTGCGGATAATTTCAACACGCTCAATGTGTATAGGTCCTTTATGATCTATTTCATGAGTCTCAGGATTAAGTCCCATTAGAGCTAGTAGCTCCTTATAGTTCTCTTGTTTCAATCCGTATTTCTCTAAGAGTAGTTCAGCTCTTTTCTTCATAACAGGTTTATACATGTTGAGAGTAAGTACTGTACCGTCCTTATCAAAGCAGAAGATTTCTACATCATCAAACTTCTTATTTCCACAGATTATGGTGACCATATGAGTGAAGAAAACAATTTGTGTTTAATAACTTTACGTAATTAAGCTAAATAAAAAATGAAAGAAAATCCTTGAAGAAGAAAGATAACAAAATTTTAAGTTTTGTAGGCTTCTTATGTAGTATTAACATAGTTTTCCTACTTCTATCTAACCAAATAATTCCTCGTCTAATTTCGTTTTTGAGATCTTTAGAAAGTTCAATATCTCTAGTAGGAACATTTGTGTAAAGAACAAGACGATTATGGTTTTCGATAATTTTGCGAATATAATCTATCCTTTTTACATTCCCTCAGATGTGAAATTCAACAAGCTATCTGATTTTTCGGAAAAGTTTAGACAAAAAGGATAAAAAACAGAATTGAATTAGGATTCTTCAATCCTCTCTTTTAGTTCTTCAAGCTCTTTTGTTTTTTCACCAATATCTTCTTTGATGGATTTAATTTCGCTTTCCAAGTCCTCTATTTCAATATTGATTTTGCTTGCTTTCTTGTATTCTTCTTCATGGTCAATGCTTGAGGTGAGTGATTTCTGAATGTCCAGTTCAACATCTAGTTCTTGGTATAGAACTTCCAACTGTTTATTCTTAAGTTCAAATTCCTTTTGAGACCTAGTAAGAGATCGTTTTTCATTTTCCATATCTTCAAGAAGCTCTGTTAATTCCTGTTTGTTCTTCTCTAACTTCTCAAGATCTTCATTCATGCAGTCATGACAATAATCAATATCCTTCTCGAGTTTTTCTATTTCTTTTTCAATCTTCTTTTTCTTTTTCTCATCATACTCTATATCGAGTTTTGCTTTTAATTCACTCTTCTTGTGTTTATTTTCTTCAAGTTGATTTTCGAGTTCAGCAATATTTTCATGAAACTCTAGTTTGTCTTTTTCTATTTTTTCAATTTGTTTTTCAGTCTTTTCAATCTTAGATTTGAGATCATCCATTTCCTTATTTTTATCTTCAGATTTTACTTTCTGCTGATCGATTTGTTCCTTCAGATTTTCTATTTCTTGCCCAATTTCCGCTAGCCTATCAACATCCTTCTTTATGTCAACAGTTTCTTTTAATGCTTGTTCCTTTTCCATTTTAGCTTCTAAGTCTTTGTACAGCACCTGAATTGCAAGTTCTTTTTTCTCTTTTTCGTCTATGATTTCATTTCTTCTAATATTATCCTCTTCAAATTTAGTTTTGAGATTCTTTTGTTCTTCTTGCTTTTCAGCTACTTCAAGTTGTGAATTTTCTCTTTGCTCTTCTAGATCTATAATTTCCTTAGAAATATCAGCTATTTTTTCTTCATCCCTCTGCTCTTCCTCTTCTCTCTCTAGAAGTTCCTTCTTCTCGATTTTGTCTTTTAACCGTTTATCTAGTGCTTTAACATTTTCTCGTTTAAGTTTGAGCTCTTTTTTTACAAGATCTTGCATCACTTCTTCAGAACTTATCTTCTCTTCGATTTTTTCTATTTCTTCTTCTCTTGCATCCCTATCTATTTCTGATCTCTTTATTGCAGCAGTTAGTTCATCAATTTCATTTTCGATTTTTTCTATTTCATTGATGTCATCAGAGGAAGCTTCTATTAAGATATTCAACTCTCTCTGTCTCTGCATCTTTTCTTCCTTGTCATCAATGAGTTTCTTGAGTTCTCTATCGCTGAAACGAATTTCACTTTCAACTAATTCGATTCTCCCTATATCTATAAGTTTCCCAATTTTAGTAATGTATTTTTTAATCGAATCTATTTGCAGTTCTCCTTTTTCTACAGATTTTCTGAAGAATAAAGCTAAATTTGTATTTTCTCCAATTTTGATTATTAACACATCGATATCTTCGGTGTCGAAGAGAAGTTGATTATATCCATTGAATTTATAATTCAATAAATCATACAGACTTTTTAAAGTTAAAAGAATTTTAGCAAACTCTTCACCAACTTTGGGGATGTTTACTGACTCCTCAAATTGTTCAAAAGTTGTTTGATAGACAGTACCATCATTATAGAACATGACGATATGTTCAACCTCTGGAAGTGCTCTTTTTATCCTTTCTAATGTTTTTATTACCATTTTTATCCCATTATGAAATTATTAATGATCTGAATTTGTTTACCCATTTATTCAAGTATGATTTTGTCTTGTCATTACCATACTTCGAAAATATAAAAACTATTCCAACTGTCGCAATTATGAAGATTAACGGAATTAAACCTATAAGATAGGTTTGGGTGGAGAAGAATGTGAAGTAGATAGATACAAAAATTAATTGAATGATTGTAGTAGCAAAACCTAATTTCCAAAATGTTTTGATTTTTATTGGACGATTGTTTTGTTCAGCAATGTTGAAAACTAGAACATTGTCTCCTAATGGAGTAAGATTATCGCCCCAATTAGCTCCAAAAGCAAGCGCATAGTAGTAGTAATTACTTCCAGAAGACATCTGAGTGATCACTGGTAACAGTACTTTTGTTATAGGAATGTTATCAATGAGTGCACTTAGAAATGCTCCAATCCAAATTATCAGAATAAACTGAAACACAGGATTACTGCTTCCTAAACCGCTTAAAGCATTACCAATCACATCGATGACTCCAACTACTTCCAAACCACCTGCTATAACAAAAATACCTAATAAGTACAGTATCAATTCGATATCAAATTTCTTCATTATTTCCTTAGGTTTCAGTCCATTAAATGTACTGAAAATCATAAGAATCATTGCTATGGATAGTGCTATTATATCAGGCGTTAGCTTATCTGAATTTATACTCACCAATAATACAATTAGAATTACTAATGAGCTCATGGATGCATAGAGCAATCTTCTATTAGGAACAAAGTTCCAGACATTGAATTCTTCTAGTGTGTCTACCATCCTTTTTCTAGGTTCTCGAAGTTCTTGTCTATATAGAAAAATAAAGAATCCAATTGTGATTACTGCCATCAATAGTGAGAATAATCCAACATTGATAAAGAATTGATTGAAGCTGATATCAGAAGCTGTTACAATTAAAATGTTTGGAATCGATGAAATTGAGAAGAATGTTCCTCCAATGTTGACCATTATAGCTTCAGTGATGATGTACGGTGTAGGATCTATATTCAGCATACGCGATATTGTAATTGTTAGTGGAATGAGTATCATTACTGTAAGTATGTTGTTGATTAGTGCTGAGAATATTACTGATACAGTAGCCAAAATAGCCATTAGTGCAATCGGTTTTCCTTTAGATAGTTTTATTGCTAAGACTCCTAAGAACTGGAAAAGACCAGCTTCATCGGATATCTGTACTATAAACATCATACCTACAATCAGAATTAAGGCATGAAGGTTGACGAATTTATCTAAAGGAGTTCCAAACAAGAGATCGACGATTATATCAAATTCTCTTCCTTCTAAAAAAACCAAAACAAAATAGGTTATAACTGCAGCTGTTAAAGATGCAATAGCTCGATTAAGTTTGTTAGTAAACAATAGAATGATTACTGCTACAAAACAAAGCGAAATGATTATTTGACTAGCTAACATCTTTAACCTCCAGAATAGTATTTTTGAAATATTTGTTTTTACATCTTATTAATTCTCTTTGTTCAAGAGGGAGTTATAAAATATATCGAAATAACAGTAGAATTAGGCAAAGGAGAAAAAAAGGATATAGGTCAACAGAACTAGCTATTCCAGCTATTTATATGAGCGATTGCTCTCAGTGTTTAACCAATACCCTCACACTAGAAGCAATTACTATTCGATAACTCAACGAATTAATAATATCTTCTCATTTGGTGGATAAAGCCACTCAACACCTTTTTCAGTTACTATTGCATCATCCTCTATGTTGAAGCGTATTTTTCTACCACTCCAGTCAGGATTAGGCGTATAGGCAATAAATTCAAATGCAAATAGATTATTTGGTTTAATAGTCAAATGTGCTCTATCAGAACGAAATCCTGCTATTGAGGGACCTGTTGCCACCTCACTGTTTCCAGTATTTCCCACACAATGACAATCTATCATTACTTCTGTTTTTCCTGGATATTCTTGATCTTCTTTGGGGTCTAAACTAGATCCACCTCCTAGCATCGGATCAACTGCTAAGTGGATATACTCAAACCCTGCATCTTCGAGAGCTTGCCCAATTTTCTTCAAAGTTTCACCTGCTGTCTGACCAACTCTAATATTTGATTTAATAACTTCTCGAGCTTCTAATGCTCTGTCCCAACCAAATTGAATACCAGAAGGTACAGAAGTTTTACCTTCTTTTAATACATATGCAACACGTTTGAAATCTGTTCCAAAGTTCATATGACTGATTCCGTAGTCATATTGCATAAGATCTCCACACTGGATAACATACTTACTCAATCTGTATTCTGACTTATCTGCTTTCTCTGAATGGATTATCATTGGAGTAGCAAGATCAAAGGTTGAACTCATTCCAAGAGCTAAGAGTTGATCTTCCATCCACCATCCTACATCTTCTAAAGATGTTTCACCAGGAACTATGACTTCATTAGATAATGCTCTTTCTAGAAGTTGTCTAGTAATTTCACATAATTCTGAGTAAACTTCAATTTCAAATGGAACTCTTCTAGTTCTGAAATCAGTAATAACCATTTCAGCTGAAACGATTCTTTTCGAAAACTTTTCACCTAAAGCTAAAGTTAGTTTTTGATATTCTGAATGTGAAAGCCCATCAGCAACTGCAATCCAATCTGACATGTTAACTGCTATGTGTTTAGGATTTCTTTCAGAAACAAACTTTTGCAATTCATCTTCAGGTTTAAAAATATCATACACTGCCAACGGTTGAAGGTCCCCCTCATATCCCCCTAATACTGCTCGTTCGATTCTATCTTTTCCTCGATCAGTGAAAATGAAGTAACCATTATCTCCTCCTAGGTCAATGTTAAGAGGATCAGGATTTCCTTCTCTCATTACATGAATCCACATGTCAATATTATTTTCTCTCATAGCAATTGGTAAAACTTTTTCAAACTTTTCTTTACGGATTATGTTTAAAGATTCCCATCTAGATCGAGCACTTCTCATAAACTAACATCCTTTGAAGTTATCTTTGTTTATTGTATTAAATATGTTTCACAATATTTTAGTTAATTTCATAGGATTTGATGGTTTCCTAAAAAATTTATGAATTTTGATCGAATAAATTCTTATGACATCTATAATTGAAGCAATCAATATAGAAATGCTAACAGTATTTAAAATGCTTCTCCAGGATTTAAGGATTAGATTTTTTCTTGGGTTCAGGTTTCTTTTCTCCAAGAGCTAATTGTTTTATGTATCTGAACAGTTCAAAAGCGAAAACTCCATTCATGTAAAAGACAATAGATTCTTTCAGCACCAAGTATAGTTGTTTGGAATCGTTCAGAAATATACTCTACAGCTTTTTCTTTGTCAGTAGCAAAAACTCTTTTATCCAAACTTTCATTAGATTTTTCTGAGAGTAGCTTCCAAACTGACAGGATTAAGTGAGGGAGATGCACACTCAAATTCAAAACTTCATTTCTCAAAGAAAGTAGTTTTGTCTCAAAATCTTGCAATCTTTTCTTATAGGCTATTAGAAGTATTTCATCCACGTTGCGTTTAGTATCTGAATCCTTTTTCAAAATTTCAAGTGTTTGTTCTAATAGCTTGTGATTTTTTGCTAGAACATAGAGCTCATTCTTAAGCGTGTCTCGTTCTAATTTTATTTTCTCAGATTCCTCTAAATTTGACAGTTGTTTAGAAGTCATGCTAAGCGGCAATATATCTTCGTTAAAAAAACTTTTTTATCTGGACTTTTATTTAGATATAGAAATACAATTACTTGAGTTTATAAATACAAAGAATATTTCACAATATTCAAACTAATTTGTTAGGATTTGATGATATCCCAAAAAATTTATGAATTTTGCTCGAATAAATTCTTATGACATCTATAACTGAAGCAATCAATATAGAGATGAAAGCAGTGTTTAAAATGCTTGAAGATGCTACTTCTAGGATTGAAGGAGATTTCTGGAAAGAGAAAGACAACAATTGGATGTATGGATATGTATTATTTCATGCCATTGAAGCAATTGAGTTCTATATGTCTGATTCAGCAAAGGATTGGATTCCCTTAAGTGGTGTTTCTGAAAATTCTGAAGAAAAGGAAACAGAAACGTTGAAAACTCAAGATCAAAAGTTTTTCAAAAATTATCTAGCTAAAGTTGAAACAAGGACTTTTGAAGTTCTAGAAAAATTCAATGATAAAGATTTATTGGAAACCGATGGATTTTCCCCCAGAGGATTTACATCTAGATTACATAAATACTCATATGTAATAAGGCATGCAATGGTTCATGTAGGAGAACTTTCGAAGACTTTACGAAGTCTTGGTATGAAAGGTATAAAGTGGGAATAGAATTAGTTTCAAAACGTCATATACTTTGGAGAAGAAAGAGGATACAAATCGACTGAACCTGGAAATTCATGTAAAATGAAATCTTCATCAGAAGAAATCTCTATAGTATTTGTTACAGGTACACCAGAAATGGGCATAATTGATTTGAGAAAGTATAAACCTACTCCTATTAATCCGAAGATACAGATTAAAGTAATAATCATAACACATACTTTTTTCAATTTTCTCACTCTAGTCAATTAGTCAACTATTACACCATCAACAGATACTATTATAGCTATTTTTGATAAAAATCAAGAAATCAGGGTATATATCTTATTAGAATATGCTACATTTTTGATACTCTTTGTTAAAGATGGAGTTATAAAATATATCGAAATAACAGTAAAATTAGGTCAAAGGAGATGAGAGAGGATATAGGTCAACTGACCCCGCGGGACCAGCAATTATATAGGTTGAATTTGATCCAAGATCATTCCAAAAGTTGCCTGTAAGAAGTACTGGATTGAACCAAGTGTTCCAGTAACCTTCGTCATACCCTTGAGAGTCTTCTTCATCTTCTTTGTTATCATAGAACAGGTTGCCAAATATGGTGTTGTTAAAGGAGTTTTCATAAATAGCAATTGCATAGTCTGCAAAATTCGTAATTTTATTGTTAGAAATATTTGAAAATTGACTATTAACTAGAGCTAGTCCTGTTGATGTCCAACCACTCGATTTTGTGATATTATTTCTACTAATCGAAATAAGAGTACAATTCATCATTATTATACCAGGACTCGACGTGGTTGATTTGATTATATTACTTTCTATGAGAATGTTTGTAGAATACCAAACATTAATGCTATTGCCAGAATTATATAATCCATTTTCTGTAATTGATATATTCGAAGATCGTATTATTTCGCAGAAAGAATCAGCATTTGTAAAGTTTTTTATCAAACTTGCATTTAAAGAATCTTTAATGATTGTTTCATAATCCTCGAACACATTATTTTCTAAAACAGTATTTTCTGATTCAGTTATGTACAAATATCCCTCTTCAAATTTTTTTGCTTTAGAAAACAAATTATCTGCTATTACTACACCATCTGAGTTGTCAATTTCAATTCCAGATCCTCCTAGGACATTATCAGCTTCTGCCTGTATTAAAGCATAAAATCTGTTTTGTGAGATGTTTACAGTTCCTTCAGCAACATTAGCTATTCGAATTGCATGTAAACCACCAAAGAAAATACAGTCTCTTACAACAAAAAAGCTATTTGTATTAATGACTTCTAAACCATAGTACCATCTTTTAACAAAAGTTTCATTTACTCCAAAAACAAGATTTTTTATTATATATGGGTCTTCTAGTGTCCCAGAACCACGACAATTTAATCTGCGGAAATCATCATCTGAATTTATTAGCAATGTTAACCCTACAGGTCTATGAAGGGGTTTAAGTAATATTCCACCAGTAATTAAACCAGCAGTTACTAGCAAAATCAAAACATTTGAGTTTATTTTCTTCAAATATTCACCCCATTTCAATATATTAATTTAGATGACTGAATAGCAATCCTAATACTTAGTATCAGAGATATTAATAACAGTTTTTGCTACAAAGAATTGTTGAAACTTACTTATAATCCCACAAAATTTATGAATTTTGCTCGAGTAAATTCTTATGACATCTATTACTGAAGCAATCAATATAGAGATGAAAGCAGTATTTAAAATACTTAAAGATGCTACTTCTAGAATTGAAGGAGATTTCTGGAAAGAGAAAGAAAATAACTGGATGTATGGGTATGTACTTTTTCATGCAATAGAGGCAATAGAGTACTATATGTCTGATTCACCAGAGGAATGGGTACCCTTAAGTGAAGTTTCTGCTAATTCTGAGGAAAAAGAAACAGAAACTTTGAAAAATAAAAATAGACATTTTTTTGAGAATTACCTTCTAAAAGTTGAGTCAAAAACATTTGAAGTTCCTGGTAAATTAAATGATAAAGATTTGATGGAGAAAGATGGATTTTCAAAAAGAGGTTTTACTTCAAGATTACATAAACTCTCTTATGTCATTAGACATACTATGGTTCATTTAGGAGAACTTTCAAAGACTTTGCGAAGTCTTGGGATGAAAAGTATAAAGTGGGAATAGAATTAGTTTCAAAACATCATTTACTGTGGAGAAGAAAGAGGATATAAGTCAACAGAACCAGCATCTCCCGCGATTTCATAAGTACTATTCAATCCTAGGTTTGACCAATAATTACCTTCTAAAAGCAACACACTATACCATGTGTTATTAACCCCAGAATCTGATGCTTGAGATATGCTACCTATGTTATTATCTAAAAATGAATTGTGGAAAATTTCTATAAACATCGCATCATAATAAAGCTTAATTGCATGATTTGTGCAATTCAAGAAGGTATTTTCAGTTACAAATATATAATTTCCTTTGCCAATCAACAAACCAGGTCGATTGCCAGATATCACGTTGTTGGTGATATTCAAATAGTCTGAATCAGTAATCCCAATACCTTCTAACAGATTCTCTTCTATAGTTAGATTTCTACATTTATGGATTTCTAAACCTATGTTTCTATGTTCAGTTGATACAGTATTATCTGAAAAAGATGAGTTATACACTTCTGCAAAAATCATACCCCAAGACTTCCCTTCAAAAGTATTATTTGCAACATTGATATTACTAGCAATCCATATCTCGAAAAAGAGTGTAGTACAAAATCCGTCTAATCCTATATAATGATCTACACCAAAGAACGAATTATTTCTAATTTTTATTGATCCTCCTCTTAAACTCCCTACTGATATTGCAGTTGCACCTCCTATGAGGCTGCAGTTTTCGATAACTACATGATAGCTTGTATTTGAAATTTCAATTAACTGATATGCCTCACGAATACGTCTATTTCTAGTTCCAATTTCCAAATCAGCAATAACTATAGGATTCTCCTTGGAACCATTTCCTGGAAAATCATATTTTACAAAATCCTCATCACTTGTGATTTCAATAGTATTTCTCAATCTAGTAACAAAAAATATTGGAAATACTCTATCAATCAAGATTACAGGTACTAGAATTAGTAATATGATAAGAAGAACATATACTAGTTTCTTTACTCTTTTCTTATCTAATTTCATTTTCCATAATAATATCTCAAACTTTGATTAAATATTTTTCTGTAATTGATGGGTACCTTATTGGAAAGACCTTCCTTTTCGTATGCTCCCAACTATTAGTTTTGTCATCCTTCTTGTAAGGGAAATTAATTATAAAAAAATAGAAATGATACCCTTCTTGGAAGATAGTTTGTTTTCAGACTGTCAGAGACCTTTGTTCACCATGAGTGCAAGAAATCTATCTATATCGTACAGCGCTGATTTTGGTGCTTGCTCAAAATTAAGTTTCTTCAGATAATCAATATACTTGTTCAGATGTTCAGTAGGTGATTTATGAGGATCAATATCGATTATCTTGAAAGACATAATAACTATGTACAATTAAATCCATTGATAAATATTCAGTTCAAAGATTGTGGTTAAAACAGATATTCCTTTACATTCATTGAAAAGCATTTCACTGTTAAAACTGACCTAAACCCCATTCTCTCATTTATTGCTAACATTGGTGCATTGGCTTTTGAATTACCTGTATGAATTACTATTACCTTAGGCATCATCTCTTTTACCAAAAATAACATCTCTGCTTTCAACCATTTTCCTAAACCTCTTCCCCGATATTGAGGTGTTACTCCTGTTAGTTGTTGAACTGCAATATGTGCTTTTTCAGGTGAATAAGTTATCTCTGTAAACCCACTTAGTTTACCATTTTCTTCTTTGGATACTAAAGTTAGCCATACTTCTCCTAAATTCCTCCTGATTTCTTCTCTAGTTCTTCTGGAACTTGGTGTTTCTAGATACTTCTCCTCATTCTTATCCTCATCCTCATAAGGTATTAAATTACTACCTTCTGTATACAATTTTGAATAGTTCTCAAGAATTTCTTCTGGGCATTCCTCAAATCGAAGCAAAGAAATATTTTCAAACTTAGCCTTCCTTTTGCCTTCTTCTCTCCACTGATCCATTAATTCCCAATTTACCTCATCAAAATACAACCTGTTAACTTCAACTGTATCAAAGTGATCAGCTTCATGTTTTAGCCATAAATTCCACTCTTCTTCCCAGATATTGCAACCTTTAACAGTTGTGACGTAATCAAAATTTTTTGTTTCTTGTACGATAGTAATAAACAATTCTTCTATAATTTCTAGATGAGCATATTCTTTCAGTACAGTCAAATCAAAATTTGCAATCTGTTTACCTTTATCAAACTCTGGGTTAACTTCTGTCTTTATCAGAATGTAAGCTAAAGCAATGACCTTGTTTTCAATTTCATCAAATGCAACCTTCTGATACTTTATTCGTTCCTTCCTTTCTTTGAACAAATCTTTCAATAAAGCTTCTCGAGGAGTTTTAGGATCCTTAGGGTATTCAATTTTTCCAATAATTTCTAGATAATCTAGTACAGATTCTATAAGACTCTCCTCTGTTTCACCAGGAACGATATTGATTAAACTGTAAGTCATGAATTTGTCTAATTGAAGCATTAATAAATATTAACTAATTAAATTAGTTTACGTTAATCAAAATGATCTCAATTTTTTTTTCCAAAATCTAGCAACATTCTCCTTCATAAAAAATAAGAGAGTATGAAAAATCTCATTTTAAAGTTGTTTCAAACTATCTTGGATATTAGTTAGGGATTAGTAGAGTACCTGCAAAATAATTTGTTTCAATATTCCCCCAAAGAACTCCAAAGATTTTCATTCCCTCAAAATCTTCAAAGCCATGGATTGTAAATTTACCATTTAACAGTCCATTTACAACTTTGACAATAATTGTTCCAGTGAAATATCCTGTAAGGTCGCCCCAAGTTATATAGAACCAAGTCTGACCATTGCCTACAATTTCATTAGTGATTAAGTCGTGTTTAATATGGAAGAGCGATTGTGTCCAACCAGATATCTCTTCGTCTCCGAAAGTTCCTCCAAATAGATGCATAGACCAGAAATCTTTGACGTGTAATACATTATCTTCAACGAAAATTATTGTGGCCGGGGGTGGTACTAAGCTGGGATCAGTCCATTCGCTCCCATTAAAAACTAGTTTTGTTGATTTCGCTTGAGTAAGCATTGGTGTGAGGATACATCCGAAAATTAAGGCAGACGCAAGGATAATTGTGTATTTGTTTTTTTTCATTTATTCACCTGTGTTTGTAACTGATTCGTTACACCTTATGTAATAAAACTGTTACATATAAGTGTTTTGCCTATCAAAGCAGAATGATGTATTAATATGAAAAACTATGTTTGTGCAACACATCCGCACCCTAAGGGATAATATCTTTTATGTAAGATTCCATTAATTTTAAGGAAAAGATAATTTAATCTCTCAAGCTCGCTTACAGAGTGAAATCACTTTTCAGTTGCTTTTTCTTTTCTGCACTGAAACTGAATCAAGTTCTATATCATATAATGTTGCTGATCAAGAAAAACTATGGACTATTTCTGAGACCTGTGTGGGTATGAATCTTCTGAAATTTCATGATTCTGAATGTCTAGAATAAACTTCTTCAAATGGTTATTTTCTTGACCTACAAAACACTCTTCAAAGCAGTAAGGAATCTTTCAACATTTTCTGGTTGGGCAGTATGTCCCATTACTCCAATTCGCCATATCTTACCTGCTAATGGACCTAAACCACCACCAATTTCGATGTTATGCTCAAACCGCAGTTTCTTTCTAACTTCTGCTTCATCAATACCTTCAGGAATTGAGACTGCATTTAGCATTGGTAGACGAAACTTATCTTCAACATACATTTTCAGACCCAATTCATCCAGACCTGCTTTCAATTTATTGTGACATTCTGCATGGCGTTGAAATACATGTTCAGCTCCTTCTTCAAAGAATAGTAAGAGTGCTTGATAGAGTGCATACAGCATATTGATGGGTGCAGTATGATGATATGCTCTCTTGTGATCTTTTTGCCAATATTCACCAACCAAACTCATGTCCAAATACCAGTTTGGAACTCGGGTTTTCCTATTTTTAATCTTTGATAAAGCTCTTTCTGAAAAACTAACAGGTGCTAGTCCAGGGGGTATTGATAAACATTTTTGAGACCCACTGTACAAGGCATCAATCCCCCAATCATCGGCTTTAACTTCAATCCCTCCTAGACTTGTAACTGCGTCTACCAAGAATAAACTTTCAGTATTTTTAATTATATGTGATATCTCCTCGATTGGATTTCTTACTCCTGTAGACGTTTCTGCATGGACCATAGCAATGAGATTATAGGCATTACCTGATAATTTTTCTTTTACTTGTTCAGGATCAATTGGTGTCCCCCATTCAAATTCCATGACATCGACTTCTGCGCCTAAACGCTCTGCTACTTCGCGCATTCGTTTTCCAAAAACTCCATTTATCAAGATTAAGACCTTATCTTCTGGCTCAATCAAATTAACAAAACAAGTTTCCATCCCTGCAGATCCTGTACCTGAAACTGGGATTGTCAATTTATTTTTGGTATTCAACAATTTTTGTAGCAATACCTGAATCTGATCCATTATTTTAATAAAATGGGGATCGAGGTGGCCCAAAGTGAAACGATTGAGTGCTTTATATACGTCAGGATGAACACAAGAGGGGCCTGGTCCCATTAACAAGATTTCATCAATATCGTCTAATAGATTCGTCATAGCTTTTCACCCTTTTGAGGAGTTTCAATATCCTATTTGATAATATACTGATACTATTAAAAAACTATTTCACTTTTTTTTAAAAAAGTGATTGGAGTTTTAATGTCCTGTCACTTTCTTTTGTTCTTTATACTATTAACCAAAGTGTCTCCAATTAGATATAACCCACACAGGATTAATGCAATATCTACGTACGCACCAAGCATTATCATTCCAAAGAAACCAAAGTAGATTGTTAAAGCTCCAACAAAAACTGTTAACCTGATTGGTTTTGGTTTTTTTGAGAGGATTAACAAAGCTGACATCATAACCAATGTTGGACAATTCACTCCACCTAAAGGTGAATAGAGTAAAGCATTCAAAACTATTGGCGGTTCTACCCAATGTAAGTACCAAAAACCAAAAAGTAATCCGATACTAGAAAATATCCAATCAAGAATCTTAGCGTTTTCTAGATCAAACTTCAGTTTCTTAGATCCAAACGAAAGAAGGACCAGGACAGTGATTACACAAAAGAAGATGATATTTGGTATAACTACATAAATACTTGAAACAACTGTGCTAGACAACGAAAGAAGAAATAGCATTACAAAGAAAATTTGGTTTCTAAATCTTTTCCATACAATTCCTGTTCCTAAAAGAAGAATCATTACAATGTGCATCGCAAGGAAATAGTATTTCAATTGGCTACTGATTAATGTCAGCGTGTTTATTATATGTTCAGGAGTTCTCATAAAAGTCATAATTACTATTAAAATGAAAATCATTCCCAAAAAAATCCATGTAATCAAACTTTTCTTATTATACTTCATCTCTGTTTTCTTTTTCATCTCTAAAGCATTTTTCATGTTTATCCACTTTCTCAAATATATATTGATTATAAGTGTATAAGCATTTACTTATATAAGTGTTTCTTAATCTCCTTCCCTCATATAGTCTTGTTTTTAAAAATCAGCGATAAATCGTTTTATTTAATGCTAACGTCCTCACAGTCATCTCTAAATGGACATTCTTCACACTGTCCTCCTTGAGAACATCTAGTGAATGCAAAATCATACAGTTTGTCAACGAGTTTCTTCTGTCTTCTAAACTCAACAAGATTCAAGAAATAGTATATCTTTGGTCTTTCTTTCTTTGAATAGAGGATATTAACATTTTTTAGAATTTTCAAGTGTTGTGATGTAGCTGGTTGTGACACACCAAGTTTTGCTGCTAGATCAACAACACATAGTTTTTCTTCCATATTGGATGCAAGTAATCTTATCAATCTTAGTCTTGTAGGATCAGATAAAGCTTTGAAAATCTCTGAAACCTCAAGTATTTCCTTTCTCATCGACATTAAGTGTATAAGTGATTACTTATAAATAAATGTTGTCACTTTCTGTTCTGTTCAAATATTATTTGTTCATCATTTAGAAACTTAACTCATTCTCAGAACAATTAATATCTCGATTATTACACAATTCAATATATTCCTTTTTTACAGATTCTAATGTTGGTAATTTCATATCTTTTAATTGTCCAAAAATCAGAGGATTATTCGTTGCAGCTCTCCCAATCATAACTCCGATGCAACCGATTTCTTTCATTTTCTCTACATCCATCTTAGTTTGAATATCACCATTAGCAACAATGGCTTTTCCTGTATTAACACATTCAGGAAAAACACTCCAATCGGCTTTCCTTTCATACGACTCAGATCTATATCGAGCATGTACAACAAAAAAATCCGCATCTACTTTTTCTATTAACTTAAGATATACTTTTTCTCTCTTCTCTGTCAAATTTACTCCAAGACGCAACTTAACATTAACATTGTAACCATAATTCTTGATCAAATCAACCATTCTCTTGACTTTAGTTGGTCTTTTAATCATTGCACTTCCAATACCTTGACTAACATAAGTTTGAGAAGGGCAGCCAAGATTCAGGTTAAAGCCTTGAAAACCTCTTTCAGGAATAAACTCTCTCATGAACTTATCTAATTTTTCCTCATCCTTCCCCATAATCTGGATCATTGTAGGCGTATCATCATGAAGTTTAATTCTCTCTAAGGCTGATTTTGTTTTCTTGACCAAAGTTTCAAATCTAATTTGTTCTGTAAAAGTAAGATCTGCACCATATTTATGGCAAATGTGCCTAAAACTGGAATCGGTTATCTTTTCCATGGGTGCTAACATGTAATTCATGATAAATTGTAGTTTTTTATGTCTTTAAACATTTATTGTTTAGATATTTGGTGGGAGTGCTTTGAAAGTGGAAATGTACGCCTGACATCTGCAATTAAAGATACATATAGATTAGATATAGGTTTCAAAGAGCATTTACGGAAGCAAGAAGTTAGCTGACATCTCTCCGTTAAGTAACTTTAACATATTTGTGAGGAAAGTTTTTAGAATATTCTTTTGTAAGTAAGAATTGGTTGTATTATAATGAAAAGAGTAAAAATTCTATTTACAATAAATTTTCTAGTTCTCTTAGTCGGATTCTTACCAACCTCAATGAATGTTAATTCCTTATCTGATAAGGTTAGTATAGATGATGACATTCGTCTAAATGATTTATCTTCTTGGTGGTGGGAACCATTGGAACTGATTTCTACAGAATTTGATACACATAATTATTTTTCTAGAATCGCTGTTGATAACAGAAATGATATACACATAGTAACCTCCTCAGATGAAGATATTCTGAGTGCAGGAACTGACAGAGACGTGTTTTATAAGAAATTTGATTATTTGACAAAGAGCTGGTCTGAACTAGAACTTGTTTCAATTGATGGTTCAAGTTATTCTGAAAATCCTGAAATTGCAGTTGATTCAACGGGGTCTGTACATATTGTTTGGCTTGAATCAGCTGATATTTTGGGATCAGGTACTGATAGAGATATCTGTTATAAGGTAAAAACTTCTTCTGGATGGGGATCTACTGAACTTGTTTCAATAGAAAGTGATAGTACATCTACTTATTTATCGATTGTAGCTGATTCAAATGGTGTAGCACATGTAGCTTGGGAAGATTTTGCAGATTACACACTCGCTGATGGAGATCAAGACATTTTTTACAAACATAGATCTGCAATAGGGATATGGTCTGCAGCTGAAATCGTTACGGATTTAAGTACACAATCCGCATTTAATCCAGAAATACAACTTGATTCACAAGAAAACATAATAATAGCTTGGAATGATCAATCAAATATTTTAGGATCTGGTGCCGACCAAGATGTATTTTATCGACAACTGGACAATGATTTCATTACTTGGTCTCCTTTAAAATTAATAAGTTCCGAAAGTGATGGCACATCTGCATCACCTAGTCTTTCTAAAGGAGTAGATGGTATGATTCACATTGTTTGGTACGACTATTCAGATTATGAAGGAGCAGGATCTGACGCTGATATTTTCTATAAGAGCTATGATTCCAGACTTGATTCATGGTCAATATCAGACATTGTTTCAACAGAGAGTACAGGAACTTCTTTTCGTCCAGAAGTTGACGTTGACGGTACAAATAGTATTTATGTTATTTGGGAAGATACTACAGATGTTGGTGGAGGAGGAACAGGTAATAATATCTTATTCAAGTATCTTGATTTAAATACTCATACTTGGTCTTCTTTAGCTATACTTACATATGACAACTTAGCTAATTCTTTTTCCCCAGGTTTAGCAATTGATTCCTTAGGTCACGTACATACAATTTTCCAAGATTCTGATACAAGTTTATTAGGTTCAGGTGCAGATTATGATCTTTTCTACAAAAAATTCGTAGGAACTCCTATACAACCCGTCCTAGATGAGATAAATCCAAACCCTATCTCTGTTGGAAATATTTCTTTGAGCTGGTCATCAGTACAAGATGCAATAAGTTATGAAATATTTCGAGAAACATCTCAATTCTCCTCAGTTTCAGGATTAACACCAATAGATACTTCTACAACTACAACTTATACTGACACTGTAGATACAACCGGATACTATTATTACGCAGTAGTAGCGACAAATGAATACGGAGAAAGTCTTGTCTCAAATGTTGAGTTTGTTGAAGTCATAGAAGAAACTTCTACCGGTATATTTGCTTCACTTGAAATTGGTGAGTTACTAATCTTTGCTGGAATTGTTTTAGGATTGCAAATGATATTTTTCTTACTAACTATTACACTTATCAATAGTAAGATTCAATCTACAGCTAAACCTAAGCAGAAGAAGAAATAGTAATCCTTTTTCTTTTCATTTTTCCTTTTGTTTTACAATATAAACTAATACTTTCAATCTAATCATTGAATGGTTTTCTCCTGATGGTTTGATTTTGAATTTCTAATAGACTTTTACTATCAAAGTTTTGCAGAATACTTATAGATTGTTGATACATCTGTAGTAATTAGTGAACTAGAATGAATATGAAAAGAATTGCCTTGATTTTTGTGCTAATGTTGTTAATGATAATTCCTATTTCTTCGCTAACAAATTCAACGATTTATGATAATATGACAGAGCAATCTGTAATTGAAAAAGATTTTTCTTCATGGTGGTGGGAACCTCTAGAACTTATTACTCCTGAATTTGATACACATAATTATATTTCAAATCTAGCAATAGATAAAGATAACAATATCCATACAATCACATATAGTTCAGACGATATCCTATTAGCTGGAACTGATATAGACGTTTTCTATAAAAAGTATGATTACTCTACTAAAACCTGGGGGGAGATGGAGCTTGTTTCTACAGAAAGCACTGCTCATTCTCAGCGTCCGTGTATTGCCGTTGATCATGAAAATACTGTCCATGTAGTTTGGTATGATTCAACCAACATCCTTGGGGCTGGTGCTGATGCTGATATTTTCTATAAACAAAGAACTTCTTCGGGATGGGGAGCAGTTGAACTTGTTTCGACTGAAAGTAGTGCTAGTTCATATATCCCATCAATAGTTGTTGATTCTAATGGAGTAATCCATGTTTCATGGGAAGATTTGACAGATTATCTAAGTTGTGGTGGAGATAGTGACATCTTCTACAAATATAGATCCTTAAGTGATGTTTGGTCTACCTCACAAGTTGTATCTGATTCTAGCACGGCCCAATCTACAGAAGTCATTATTGCTTTAGCTGAACAAGGGTCAATAAATTTTGTTTGGGAAGATGATACAGACTATGCTGGAGCAGGTATTGATCAAGATATTTTCTTCAGAAAATTATATAATGGTTTCATAACCTGGTCTCTGGTAAGCGTAGTAAGTTCAGAATCTACAGCTGCTTCTTACTCACCCGTTATATCAAATGAGGCAGAGGGGTTCTTTCATGTTGTTTGGTACGATATAACAAACTATGATGGAGCTGAGACCGATCAGGATATTTTTTACAAGAGCTGTAGTACAAGCTCAAATACTTGGAGTATGACTGAAGTAGTGTCTATTGAAAGCCCGGAAACTTCCTTTAACTGTGATTTAGTTGTAGATGAAGGAGATCACGTATTTGTCGTTTGGAGAGAGAGCATGAATATTGGTGGTGTGGGTGATTCTGATAACGTTTTCTTCAAGTGTCTTGATTTAAATACGAAAACTTGGTCACCATACACTGTTTTAACATATGATCATGATAGTTATGGTGATCGACCAAAAATAGATATAGATTCTTTAGGTCATTTATATGTTATCTGGTTAGATTCAACTGATCACTTGTTAGGTTCAGGTACAGACACAGATCTATTTTATAAGAAATTTGTAGGTAGTCCTGAAACACCTACTCTTAACAGTATTGTTCCCAATCCAGCTCAGCTTGGGAATATTAGCCTTAGTTGGACTGAAGCAAGTGGTGCTGTGAGCTATCAGATCTATCGTGATATTTCCTACATCTCCTCTGTTTATGGTTTAACTCCCATAGCAACTGTTTCTTCTATATCGTATGTGGATGACATTAACGCAACTGGAACCTATTTCTATACGGTTCTTGCTAGCAACGATTATGGTCAAAGTAGTTTATCAAACATTGAATCTATTCAGGTTCTTGAAGATGAAATATCCCCCGGTTTCTTCAAATCGTTAAGAATTGGCGAAATTCTGGTTTTAGCTGCAATCATAGGTGGAGTTCAGCTTCTAATAACAACAATTGTTGTTGTTTTTGTAAAAACTGGACCCAAAATAAGAAGTCCAAAGACTGGTAAAAAATAACTTCTCCTTCCTTTCTTTTCTTTTTCTTACTAAATTATAAAGGAATTTACTGTTATAATAGTAGTATTCGTTATCCAAATAATAATAACATCAAACCTCAATAAAATTTGAGTTGTTTGGTTCTGTATAATATCTAAATCAACTATTAGACTACCATTGTCAAGAAACTTAAAAGGTATTACAACGAAATTGCTTTCTGGCAGAATTAAATTTATAGTTCCTTCAGTAGTTTTCACTTGAATCTGTTCATCAAAGTATAGGAAAACTGCTGAATACAAACCCTCTGCAATATCAGCAGATTGGAGAAATTTGCTAGTATTAACTCCTTCATATAAATCAAACTGATAAGAAATTCCAAAAATGGTGAAATTATCTGTATCTATTCCAACTAAACCAATTTCTGTAATAGTTATCCATACTTCTAATATAGTATAAGACTGGTTGATTATAGGTAGTAGTGAGAATTTCAAATTTTCTGTTTCAGAATCAATTTGTTGAGAAATATTACTGGAAAAAAAGATATTTAAAGTGCCTTCATGTTCAAGAAAATTATCCAATTCTTCTATGAGACTGTCTATATCCTTGATTGTTATAGTTGTTGCTAATGCAAAGTTACCCAGTACTAAACAAATCAAGACACCACTAACTATATTTCTTTTATCCATTTCTCTCACATAATATACTCTTTCTTTATTTCTTTTATCTTATTTGCTTTAATTTTTTAAGGTTAGTTTATTTGATTTTTTAAGAACCCAATGCTATATAGGTGTAAATTGTAAGATAGATATAATCAATAAGTATTAATGAAGATGCAATTAATAATGCATGAATTTTTTTACATTTTGAGATAATCGAAATTCCTCCAGTTATTAGCAGAATTGACCAAATTTTACAAGCCGTCAATAAAATCGTTAAAATGATATCTACCCAGATTGGAGTGTTTGTTAGAACTAGAAAGAATATTCCTGCTGGGATAAGATAAATTAAGTAGGGCAATATGCCCACCAGAACTGCAATACTCAAATCAACACTATTAAACTGTTTTTTCATCACTTTAAGAATCACTACAATCAGAATGAAATATAAATACCAGTGAATTAAAGTGATAATGGAATTGATTATTGCTCCACCATGAAATAATATTGCAATAGAACTGAAAGTACTATTGGTAAAACTAAAAAGCCAAGCAACAACTATTAAAACTACATTTAGCTCAATGAAACTTCTGGTTTTTGTACTTAAGAAATAATAAACTATGTTAGAGGTAATAAGCCGCCCAATAATCCTTTGGGAACTATCTATTTGGTCAATTTGTTTTTTCTCTAAAACATATTCTTGTTCGTGAAATAGTACATTATGGATCCTTTTCCCATTATCATTCAAACGATAGAAATTCTGATTATCCCTTTCTAAATAATTTTTCATCATTTTTAGATGATAATATAAACCTCCATCAGAAAGCGATAAATCCTCTTTCAGTTCTGTATATGATATAGATCCTGAAGCTGAAATGTAAGCTATTATCTCCCGTCTGACCTCACTTGCAAAAGTTTTCATCTCAGCAAGATTTTTTTTGTCGCTCTCCATTAGTACAATATCAGTGTTAATTGTTTTATTAAATACTTTCCTTTAAATTTCAACCTTAATTTATTAAGGATGAAGCCTTGGAAAAACAAAGAATAAGATATTAGAAACGTGGTGAGAAGTTCTATATGGTGATTTAATGAAATTACACAAAAAATATTACCTCGGTTTAAGTCTGATGGTTTTGATTTTCTTTTCAGCAAGTCAAACCTTAGCAGATGAAGGAATAGGCTATCAAGAACTAAATAATGTAGTAACCTTAACAGTCGATGATCTAACAATAATGGTTAATGCAGGTGGTCAAGTACCCAAATTCCACTATCAGCTAGAAAGCGGATTATCATATAACATAATGTTTAAGCTTTTAGCAGAATTCTATGACTTCAATGAAGATGGCGTTTTTCAATATAATGAAACCAATGTATGGGGAACTGAACCTCCTGAAATAGGAGAAATTAGATATAATACCATCCTTGCTTTACCTAGCGTTATCTGGGAGTTCAGTGGATTTGAAACTGAAGATGTAGCAGAAACTACTGTTGCAGTTCACTTCAACTTTACATCAGCAAACATTTTAGATCCTTTCTACGCAGGTGTAGAATTAGCTATTGTTGCACATCTCTATTTTGAAGACCAAATTATTAACGGTTATCAATTAGAAGGTGGAAGCGAACTCAAATTTGATCTAATTGTCAAAAATTGGCCATGGCAAAAAGATGATTCTAAACTTGCAATAAGATTTGACATTTCTTCTGATAATAATGAAGACGAAATTGAACAAGAACCAGGCATACCTATAAACACAGGAAGTAACACTACAGGAATGGAACAGAAAGCTGAACACACAGAAGATGTTAAACAAACTGTTAGCATTAGAAGTGGGGACGTAGAAGGATATTTTGGATATGCTACTCAATCACAAAATCGCATTAACAATGAATATCAGACCAAGGGTGTAGAAGCATCATACAGCTCTGAAGGAGATGATAATGTCCAATATTATCTGTGCTTTGAACATTTTGATGATGAGTTAATTTATGACCCTTCAATAGGATCTATAGGCAGTGAATCAGCTGGTATAGGAACAATAAGCTTACTCATCATAGGTTTTGGAACTTTAGCTGTGATGGCAAACTATATTTATAGAAAGAAAAGGAACTAAATCCTTTTCACTTTTTTTTTTATTTAGAATCGTCTCTGAAATTCAATATATTATTGCTGTAATCCTTAATTTATTAAGGAAAATTCCTTATTACTTATCACTCATTACTTTATATGATTAATATGAAAAATATGAAAAAACTCTTGCTTGTTATAGGAATTATAACAATATTAGGTATACTAGTATTTCTACCAGTTATGATCTATGGTGGATTTACAGTTCAAACAGTTGAGGGCACTTTGACTTTTGATAGTACAGCAACTCTATCATTGAGCAAATCCCTGAAAAGTCAAACTATAAAACCTTCGATAACTGCATGGAATGTTGAATTACAGAATAGCTCACAAAATGCATATGCATATGCTTTTAGTGGTATAGGTGGAAGAAATGATGTAGCAAACGATGCGCCAAATGTTGATATGTCATTAGAACTTTCCATAAGTTTTATTATAAAGAAAGATGGTGAAATAGTCAAAGAAATCAATATAGGTCTGGTTCATGGAGAAGGGCAGCACGAAGTGTCAGTTGTACTAGGACCAGATGAGGGATTAACAAGCTCAGGAACTTATGAGTTGTACATCAACATTTCATTAAAATTAACAACACCTGGTAGTGATTTATCTTTAGATATAGAACTTGGACCAGTTAGTATCTTTGTGGAAATCAGCTAAGCTTATTATTTAGGTGACCCACACTTTTTTTCAATTTCTTCAATATTACTCTATTTGATTCTATATGAAAAGAAGGGATCATTTTGTTAGAAGTCCTATACGTGCTTTATCCTGATTTATATGAGAGTTTTTTAGAATTTAAATGGAAATTGTTGTGTAATCATTATTTCAATGATTATTAGAAAAATTTCTGTAACTATTGTATTATTCTAAGAAATTCTAAATTAACCCTTATTTTTCTAGGGAAGATTCTTCATTATTTCAAATATTAACTAATAATAATGTTAATGTCTTAATTACTCTTGGTGAAAATGCTCACGCTTTACCTAACTAAAATATATAAAGAACTGCAAATTATAAGGGAAATTGAAATAACTGCGGAATTAGAAAAAAAGATTAATAAAATCTTAGTCAGACTAGTAATTATAAATAATAAAAACTAAAGTTGACTGCATGTAATATTTATATTCTGCATTATCACAATTAAGTAAACAGAATCGCCACCCATATCGCAAAAAGAACATACATGACGGGGAAATACGGAGCCCAGAGAGCAATGCCAAAACCCAGACCGATTCCACCGAAAACCAGGATTGAGAACCAGGCCCACTTCTCTGTTCTCCTGAGTGGAATCACGGCAACCACGGCTAGCAATGCCAAAGCAATAAAGTGATATACTGCATAGAACT
>DXJF01000016.1 GCA_019057375.1 Candidatus Heimdallarchaeota archaeon | reverse complement strand
GTTTTGCTGTCTTTACAAGTTGGTTGGAAGCAAAGTCTAGAGGGGGTTTACAAATCTTTTGGGGACGTTTATTAGTAGAGAAAACAATACCTTTAAACATTTATTATGCTCTAGCACCCGGTATTTGGGAGGAAGTGGCATTTCGAGGTGTTGTTTTTGCTTTATTGTTGAAAAAATATTCACAGAGGAAGACAATCATCATTAATGGTGTTATGTTTGGTTTGTTCCATTTGCTTAATCTGACTTCTTTATTCTTCTTATGGGGTTATGAAACAGAGTTTATTCTCCGTTTTGTGTATTCTACATTATTCCAGGTAATTTATACTACAGCAATAGGTATACTCCTAGCTTATCTGTATTCGAAGACAAAGAGCCTGATATCTGTTATCATAATCCATTATCTCATAGATGCTTTCATCACTTTCCTAACATTAGTGATCTATATACCTGAAACAACAATGACTGATACAGTTATCCGCTTGTTAATGATGACTACTTTAGGGATTGGAATAGTTCCATGTGCTGTTGGATGCTTAATTATCTATTTTGTTTATAAAAAGTGGCCTAACAAAACGGAAGATGTGAAAACTATATTAGAACCTTCTATTGATATGATTTAAGAAATTAATCTTCAAATGTTGAGAAGACTAATTCTTGATTTCTACAATCTACAAAGAAGAAAAGCATTTAATAAAGTGATTTTGTTCCAATATCACCCATGAATATGAGTAACTCTCACCCCAAATTTAGTCGTTTGGTTTCATTCGTCATATGTATAATATCATATGTTGTTGCATTGGGTGCAGCTGTTGGTGTCCTTTTTGGAATAAATGGCCTAGTTCATCCTTTATTGGCAACTCTGATTGCTGATGTAGCGGCAACTCTTGTTATCTACATAATTAGTACAATATTCAAAAATACAAGTTTATATGACCCTTATTGGAGTGTTATCCCTATTATCATAATTTTCTATTGGATTATCTCTATAGCTCCTGTGATTGGTTTCAAATCTTCTCACATCTGGATTATGGTCGTTGTTGGTGTTTGGGGAGTTAGATTAACATATAATTGGGCTAGAGGTTGGAAAGGACTCCATCATGAAGACTGGAGATATGCTGATTTTAGAAAAAATTATCCTAAACTTTTCTGGTTTATCAATTTGACTGGATTACAACTTATGCCAACATTAGTAGTGTATGCAGGATGTTTATCTCTCTATCCTGCTATAATTTCTCCAACTCTCGAAACCATGAACATCTTCTTCTGGTTAGGTTTAATAATCTGTATTGGATCAATCATTTTAGAAGCAGTAGCAGATGAGCAGTTAAAGATTTTTAATGACAAGAAAAAGGAAGGAGAATTACTTACTAGGGGTTTATGGACTACTTCTAGACATCCCAATTATTTGGGAGAAGTTGGCTTTTGGTGGGGATTATATTTCTTTTCGCTTGCAGCTGATTTTAGCTATTGGTGGACAATTGTTGGGCCATTAGCTGTAACTCTACTATTTGTAGTAATTAGCATTCCACTAATTGAGAAGAAAATGCTGAAGAAATATCCAACCTATAAGATATATAAAAAGAAAGTGCCAATGCTCATTCCTTGGTTTAAGAGAAAGAAAACCTAACCTTAGAAGTTTTGGGGGATATATTTTTTTTTGCTCAATTTTGACAATATTCAATATTTTTGGATAAAGCTTAAATCTATCATAAGAAATTGATTTAATAGTGATTTATTTGAAATTCAGAGAACATGTAAAGAATAATAAAAGAAAATATGTGCTTTATGGGATACTACTTGCATTATTTATTGCCATATTTACTGTATACTTAGCTGCTAAGATTACGGATGACAATCTTATAGAAAATATTTATAATTCGAGAATGGAAAAAAATCTTGATTGGTATTTCATTAATGGAACATTGAAAGCAGACGCACCACTGTTTGCTACATTTGACGGTTTTCTATCTGAATATATTGATGACTTTTTTATTTATCTAGTCAGTGCTTTTGTTATCTTGTGGATTGCAAATGTTATTCTTCGTGCGGTTAAAAAACGTGTATCACCTGATATTCACAATACTTTACATGTTTTGATTCGATCAATAGTTTTACCAATCTTCATAATAGCATATATTAGTAAATTTGAACCTTTCACAGGGTCAATTATAGGTGTTGCAGCAACTTTGGGTGCCGCTTTTGGTATAGCTGCTGCAAAGTCAGTAGGTGATTTAATATCTGGACTCTCAATGGTATTTTCTAAACATCATAATGTAGGAGACTATATTTTCATACCAGAAATGAATGTTGAAGGTGTAGTACAGAGCATTTCAGTCAGCTATATTACTATTATTCAACCAAATGAAACCACAGCAGTTATCCCTATTAGAAAATTAAGAGAGCATGAGATAATTAACATTGCAATTGCAGAATATGAGGAAGAAGATCATAAAGATATCTCCAAATTCTTTATGTATGGTGAAAGAATTGCTAAAACAGATTATGTTTACCCACTAAACTGGGCTACTCATTCAGACGATAGACACTCTGATGGTGTTAAAGCAATAGAAAAAACTGCTAAGGAATATAATGACCAATTAAATGAACCTGTTGAATGGTGCATTCATTCAAGAGATAGACTAAATCGTCTGTATCAAATCAAATTGACTGTTTTGGAAACTGATAAACTACTAACTCTTGCATCAGCTTTCCTAAAAACATTAGAAAGTAACTATGAGAAAATAAAAAATAAAAAATAGGGAGATTTTTCTCTCTCTATACCCAAAGTTGGAAGAAGTACAGAAGTATAATTCCCGCAACCATGATTATTAATCCGTTTAAAAACAGAAAAAGTTTTGATACTTTAGGAGGCAAAGTTTTTCTTCCAGCTTCATTAACCCAAAAAAGATGAATTAAAGCAGATCCTTTCCAGCTTTCAGGTCTGAGATCCATAAACAAGTGAGATGCATGTCCTATCAGATAAAACGCATAAATAGGTACTAAAAAGTTACTAAAAGGTTTTACATTATAAAGTGGTATACAGAGTAAAACTGGAAGCATTACTGAATGAGTTACGATATTTCTGTGAGGAAGAACTTTCTTCCATATAATATCATAATCTGGAAGTTGAGCTCCAAAGTGCGTTGCCATAAATGATAGAACTATCCATATTGAATGTAATTCTAAACCTGTAAGATCTCCTGCCAATCCTAAATCAACAAAGCCGATAAAATCAAGTGCATAGAAAATTCCTAAGAAAATACCCCAAAAGAGGGTTCCTGCAAAAATATGCATTCTTCGAGATGCCATAACATCATTATATAGGACTAACTTTTAAATTTTTCATATAATCTTGAAGAAGAGTTTGCATTAGAAATTAATGGAGAAGAAATAGATAAATTAGAAGAGAAGTGAGATGAGTTAGAGTAAGGTTCCATTGACTAGAACCATCTTTTCTAGACTACTAATTCTCAATTCTTTCATTGTTTTTCTGATTTTTACTGCTTTTTTCATGTTTTTCTTCATTTTTTGCACCTATCTTAACATAATCTATCCTTTAATAATAGGTTGACCACAAGTTATGGTCACAAGTTGTGATACAAAAAATACAAAATATGATTAAGGTGGAAGTAAAACCTGTCTCTCGCCTGATCTGAATTTATTTAGCTGTGATTGATACATCATCTTCATTCCTGTTTTCATCATGCTTTTATCCATATACCTTTGTAACTCTTCGTTTGATTTGAAAACATTAATCTCTCTTTGTTGATTTTTTATTGTTTGACTAGTGATTCTTCTCATAAGTTTAGTATATTTTGATAAAGCTGATGTATTCTTCTTCTCAGCATAAGCAATAGCCCTTGCAGCAATTCTTCCAGACATTGCAGCAGCATCCATACCTACACCTCTAACTTGATCAATTAATCCTGCAGCATCCCCTACCATCAGAATCTTATTTTGACCTAGCCAAACTCGATCTTTTGCGTACATATCCATTGAAGTTTTGTATCCCTCTCTTTTGACAATCTCCCCATTAATATTGAATTGCTCTTTCATGCTCTCATAAAACATGGTTTGACGTTTGTTGACATCATCATTGTTGTAACCTGTCCCTACTACCCAATAATCCTTTCCATCATCTAACGTTTTAGTATAAATCCACGCAAACATTGCATTGTTCCAATC
>DXJF01000091.1 GCA_019057375.1 Candidatus Heimdallarchaeota archaeon | reverse complement strand
GTTGTTGGATTTTTAGTTGGAAGATACACCTAATTTTATATTTTCTTAAGGAACATCTCAACGGAAGTAATTTATGGCAATGTGAGCATCTAATGAACACCTGTTATTTCACCGGTAACAATACAAAATATTCAGTGAAACGATTAATATGTTACCGGTTATTTTAACGGATACTTTGTTTGTAATTCAGTGAAACAGTCGTTTTGTACATCTGAAATACTGCATGGGTCCTTTCATATCTACAGCAGGTCGACATCCTTGAAATCGACTATCTTATAAAGATATAAAACAAATTAAAAGTGTTCATTTCAGATGGCTCATTATACAATTCTCACCTCAAAAGAAATTACTAAATTTGCAAATGTATATTCACTCGGTAAAATTATCAAATTTTATCCAATGACGGGGGGATATAGTACAAATTATTTTATCCAAAACAAAACTCAGAAATATATCCTAACCATCTGTGAGGAAAAAACTAGGCAACAAACCTTAACCTTAACGAATTTGTTGATCTACCTTCACAAACACCATTTTCAAACTAATCAAGTGATTTCGTCAAAAGATCACGAATATGTACTAGAACATAATGGTAAACCTGTCTATTTAAAGAAATTTCTTGAAGGTGAGATTGTAAAGAGACCCACAATACAATTTATTGAACATTTAGGTACCCGCATAGCCCAGTTACATGATATTCCTTGTCCAGATAATATACCAACAGCTTTTCCCTACGGTTTATCTTATTTTGATGAAGTAATCTCCTCAGATATTGATCATCTATATATTGAGTGGCTTAAAAACAAATTAGAATATATAGAGGCACTAATTCCAGACCAACTACCAACAGGATTGGTTCATGGTGACATATTTCCAGATAATATTATTCAAAAAAATGGAAATCTGGTAGCAATTATTGATTTTGAGGAGGTTTCAAATTCTCCCTTGATTTTCGATTTGGGTATGGCCATAACAGGATTGCTAACTATTGATAATAAAGTTGATATGAGCTACCTGAAGGCTCTAATAAAAGGATACCAAAAAGTGAAATCGTTAACACCAATTGAAAAAAAATTTTTAAATCTATTTTGTATTTACGCTGCGGTAACAACATCTATTTGGCGATTTCTTTACTTTCATATCCGCTTCCCAAATCCCGAAAAATCAACTCACCACCAACAAATGGTAGATATAGCCGATAAATTATATGAAATGGGAAACAGCAAATTTATGAGTAACGTATTCGATTGAAATATAACCACCTGACCTCATTAAATACTAACCGTTTATATTCACGGCAACAATACAAATTGTTCAGTGAAACGATTAATATGTTACCGGTTATTTCAACGGATACTTTGTTTGTAATTCAGTGAAACATTGTAAATTCTTATCTTTAACTTATTCCTTCTGTAAAAGGAACATTTTTTATTTTGCTTACATATTTCTTGACTTTCATGTAGTCATTTGTTAGGTCAATGTCCATACCAAAAGCGGCATCATGAATGATCACTGCTTTGACTTTGACATTTCCTATTATTTCAAGAAGTTTTTCTGCTTTAGCTAAAGTCATTCTTCCTAAAAGAAATCTGATAATTAATGGCCATGTTCTTGGTTTTCTAAATACAATTCTGATAATAGGAGTTAATGCACTACTCTTTTTTTCTCTGTTTTCTTTTCTAATTCTACGTCTTCCGCTTCCAGTTTCATCAATAATCTTTTGACCAGTTCTAATTCCCTTTTCACTCATAGCATACAGTTCCCCAGTGAATACTGTTATTTCCTTGAATTTCGCTACGACTCTTTGGTGATCAGAAAATACATCTTTACTAACATCTTCCGGTACAACAGATTGAATGAAATCATAATCTAGATAATTATCAAGTATTTCAAAAAAATCATTTATTGGTTCTACTGTAATACCAGGGGTATCTGAAGAAGAAACAACAAACATATTATCGTCTAGGTCTTGTGATCTGGCATATTCCAGACCTGCAAGTAGTTTTTGTCCAAAAGTTGAAATAAGCGGAATTGGTACATAATGGACTGGAAAGTCAAATGATGCCATTTCTTTTTGAATACCTAAGAGGAATATTTCTCCACAGTAAGGAGACTCTCTTAAGGCTTCTAGTTGCCAATCTATTATTCTTTTGCCTAAGAAAGGTAAAAGAGCTTTAACTTTATATTCATCATTTGGGTCTAAATCTTCCAAAACTTCTCTCTTTTTCTCATCTCTACCACAAAGAACAAAGACAGGGTACTTTTTTACCATATCATTAACCAATTTCTAACAAGAAAACTTATTTAAAAATTATTCCGTGGGATGATTAGGTTGCTTTAAAGAATAATTGCCACACCCAATCAACTAGAGTATGAATGAGTATAGCTGAAAACAGACCTCCTTTCCACCAACATATCCCGTATGCAATTCCAGCAATAGATGCAAGTAGAATATAGACCCAAACAAACTCTGGGGAGGTGTTATTCCAATGACTTATACCAAAGATAACAGAAGCGACAATTAGGATGCCCCACTTCCAATATTTGAAATACTTTCCGTCTTTCTTAATAACTCTATGAGTGAGCTGATGCTGGATAACTCCTCTTGCTATAAGTTCTTCTGGAAGGGCAATTGTCATCCAAATACCAATAAATGAGATAAAAATCATGGGCACATCAGAAAAATTAGGAGCCCATTCCAGAAAGTTAGTTAATAGACCTATAGGAATTGATATAATTGCAAAAATTGCACTCAAATTTAAAGCATATAACAATCCTCTTTTCGAAGGTTTCCAGTTGGTTTTTTCTTCAAACTCATTAAGCTGAATTGAATAGAGGAGGAGAATTAGTGAACTTACCCACAATGCGTTAAAATTGTATTCAGAAGAACTAAAACCTGAGAGAGTATCAGAAGTGAATCTTCCATCAAAACCGATAGCAAACAACACTACAGATGCTATATGAAAAAGGAAATCAAATCTGAAATTTTCAAAAAATATTGGGATAATAAATAGAATTGTAGGTAGAAAATACCAAATAAGGTAGGAGTTAGTTGCTTGTTTGAATTCAGTTGCAAATATCCAGTTTAGCAAAGGGAGGAATAAGATTATACTCGAGGAGAGGATATAGAAGATACGTTGTTGCTTCAATAAATCTATCACATATTTGTTAATAGGAGGAATAAGTAGGGCAAAAATCACTGTTAAGAAAGTAAATACTAAGATGCTGTAAATTATATTTTGCCCTAGCAAAAGTTGAGGTTCTACTATTGCTATTAGTATAGCTAGAAGAGCTGAAACCAGTAATATTAAAGCTAAAGTAAAGTAGAAATTCTTCCTATTGTCAATCATTTACTTTTTCTTCCCAACGGATGCCAAATAGACGACAAACTGTTCATCTTTGTCAAGCTTAAGTAAATCGTTAAACATTTCATCATGAAAAGCTGCAATAGCACAAACACCAGAATTAATGTTTTCAGCTGCCAGATAGAGATTTTGGCAAACATGTCCCGCATCGATGTGGATGTATCTGTATCCTCGCTCAACATATCTCCAGAACATACGATAAATATCTGCAACCCAGATAAAAGTAGCTGAATCATTTTTCACCATCTTTTGTCCATAAGCAGCTTCAACCACTTTATCATCTATTCCTTCTTCAAGAATATATTCCACTAGTTTGTGTTCCAAAGCTATATACCTATAGATTCCTGGTTCAAGGTCTTTGACATTATTAATCAACAAAAAAGTTTCTAAAGCATGTCTAGCTCCAGCTGAAGGGACGTTTCGGAGTGTAGCATAATTATTCCCACTAATTTCTTTGACTCCTTGAGTTGTCCATAGCAACCAAGATAGTTCCATTAAAGTAAATGGTTCATTTGAATATTTTCTAACACTTTTTCTTTCTTCAATAGCTTTTCTTAAATTATAATCCTCTATTTCTAACTCTTCAGGTTTGGGTAAATCTATACTTCTCATCTTATGAGCATATTCCATCTCAAGAGGAGGTTGGGGAAGTTGTTGACTCTGATCGGAGCTGGAAACAAATTTGTATTGAGTTTTTTTCATGAATTCTTTTCCGATATGATCCATTATTGATATCTCCTATTTAGTGAAAATTTAAAATTACATTTTCTTAAATATATTGGGAAAAAGGATTTGATTTTAGAAGAAGAAAATCATTTGTATGAAGCTACAATCATTCCATAGTATTCAGGACATCCGTAAACACATAAATCATTTTTTAGATCTGAAACTTCTAAAACCCCTAATAAAATAAGCATCTGCCAAAAGCTATCAGGTTTAGCTTGGTCAATAAATTCTGGTGAAAGAGTGAGAATTTTATTCAATTCATTGTCTTGAATCCACTTAGTTATCTGATTATCAAAAACTTTGGAAGCTGGATGAAAACCATAAGGTCCATCTGGATCATGTGCATGGCCATGATCGCAACTAGCGATATAAACTGATTTGATTTTATTATTGACACATTCTCCATTCATCATCTTCCCAAAATCAACTAGATTAGACCAGGGTATTTCTCTAGATGGAGTGATCAAGACAACAGGAGGAACATCTTTCTTGTTTAGTTTGTAAATCTCATTTACATACCAAAGTGGAATCATTGTCCCCCAATCCATTTTCATTGATGAATACTCGCCTTCTGCAGCTCCATAGTTAACTGCTACTATTGGCAAATCCATCATTTTCGCTCTTTGATAAATAAGATTGGATGTATTTCTGTCAATTTTGTATCTTAATTCTGCTTTCTTAGTTTTCTCATCATTCCACCAAATTCCTTCAATCCATTCTGAGGTGATTATACCAATTTGTCCATCTATCCTCAAATTATGCGGAGAAGCAATAATAATTACCTGTGGATCTGATTCATAAATTTCTTTAGCTACTAATTTCATAGCTTCGATGAGCTGTTTCCATTCATCATTGGGATTAGGATAAATTTCTTCTATTAAATTGAAACCATGTGGTAAAATAGCTGAGTAATTAATAACCATATCAATTATTGAAAAAATAAACAATTCTTTAGTCTTTTCCTTAGACTGTGTAAGCTCAATTTAGCACTAAAGCCTTCGTTGTCATTCTTACTGTGCTATTCTGCCATAAAATCTCTAGATTAAAATCTAGTATTACCTCGCTGATTGCATCCTCAACAATGTTAAGATTTACCATACTGTTTTCTTGTCCAAACATATTGAAAGACAAAACCACAAAATCCTTACCTTGTAATTCAAAGTAGAAGAGATCCTCGTTTGTTTGTACTAGTATTGTTGTATTAAAAAAGAGCTGTATGCCTGAATATTCAGCAGCTGTAAGGTTACCAGATTTTAGCAATTGGGTTTCATCTAGACCATCTAGAATATCGAACACATCATCACTGGTGAAGAAAACTGAATTTCCTACTTTTTTACCAAGAAGTTGTATTTCAGTTATATCAACCCAGATTCTTTGAACTATAATAGATGTAGGGGAAGCCTTTATTCCGAAGTCAAGAAATGAAGGTAAAGTACCATTTTCTTCAGTAAAATCGCTTTCAAAATAAAGCTTCAGAGTTCCTTCATTTTGAAGTATTGGAAAGAGCGGGGAATTTAAGAAATCATCTAAAATCAGTGCATGATCACGGAGTGTCAAAGGGGTGGCTATTGATCCGACTATTATTACTAAACTAATCATCATAACTGTTAGTTGATTTCTTTTATCCATTTTCTACACTTTCCATATTATTATTGTTTTTCTTTTTTATTATTATTTTTATTCAGTTAACTAAAGTTTTCTCTTCATTTTTCTAAACTGTAACTAGAAGATAGATATAATCTAATAGTATCAGTGAGGCTGCAATAAGTATGGATTCATAGTTCTTTCGTTTGGCAGTGATAGTTATTCCTTGAGCAATTAACAATGTGGACCACAATTTACAAATTATGAATAAAATTGTCAAAAGAATACTTCCCCATTGAGGAACTGTTACACCCACTAGGAATATTATTCCTACAGGTATAAGGTAGAGAATGTAGGGTATTAAACCTATAAAAACGCTGAATGTTAATTCAAAGTAATCAAATTTGGTTTTAAGAATCCACAATATTAGTGCAATTAAACCCAGATAAACATACCAATGAGCTATTGATATGAGAGAATTAACAATTGCGCCACCTCCAAATAAAGATTCAATTGAACTGAACCTACTGTTAGTTACACCGAATAACCAACAGATCACCAAGAGAAGTATGTGTAATTCAATGAAACTTCTGATTTTTGTACCAAGGAAAAAATAAAATATTCCTGAGGGAGCTACTATGTTTAGGAAGCTAATAGATTTATCTTCTTCACTATTTGCTGCTGCATCAGATATCAAAACTTCTTTATCGTGAAATAGCAGAAAAGTTACCCTTTTTCCTTCTTCATTTAATCTATAGTGTTTTTGTTTATCCCTTTCGAGATAGTTTTCTATCTTCTTAAGATGGAAGTATAAGCGACCATCAGTAAGTGTTAATTCATCTTTTAACATACTGAATGAAATAGAACCAGATTCGCCAATAACTCTAACTAACTCCCTTCTAATAGTGTTAGAGAATATCTTTAATTCTTCGAAAGTATCGTCGGTCTCTTCCATTTGTAGCATATTAGAAGGTTTATACTTATTAATATTTGTTCTACTTCATTACCTACTTTAATTTTCTAAAGTTGGGATATTTAGTTGACTAAATAAGAACCTATTCAAAAAGTGGGTTAATAGTTATAATTGGTGACTAAATGAAAAATAAAGTCAAAATTATCGGTTTAAGCATGATGGTTCTAATGATGCTCACTCTCACTCAAGCATCAGCTGGAAACAAAGTGCTTGGTTATCAAGAACAGAACAAAGTAGTAACACTTACTTATGATACTATCACTATCAAAGTAAATGCAGGTGGAATGGTTCCTAAATTCCAATATACTGAAGAAAATAGCGGTTTTGATTTCAATATAATGATGAGATCAATTACTGAGTATCTTGATTTTAATGAAGATGGAGCATTTCAATATAATGAAACTGGAATATGGATGGATGATCCTAGCCCTCCTGAGCCTGCTCATTCCAATGTACTTGCATTATCTAGCATCAGATGGACATTTGGCGGATTTGATATTGATTATGTAGAAGGAACAGAAGAGGTTTCAGCAGTTCATTTCAATTTTACTTCGGAAATGGTCATGGACCCATTCTACAGTGATTTTGAAATGGAAATTGTTGCTCACATGTATTTGGTTGATACTACAACTTTAGGATACACTGTCATTGGAAAATCTGAACTTAAATTTGATATAGTGATGAGAAATTGGAATTGGCAACGTGATGATACTAATTTAGCTTTAAGATTTGATATAGCTCCAATCAAGAACACTTATCAATTAAGCGACACTAATGATGTTGCTTGCGATTTAGGGGCAAATTCTTCAGGATTCGAAAACAAAGTTGAAAATACCGAATCTATCAAGCAACAATACAAGATTGCTGGAGAAGGTGTTGAGGGATGGTTTGCATATGCTAATCAAGCTCAATATAAAGAAGCTAGTACATATGAATATGGATCAGTTAACGCTTCTCACTCAGCTCTCGGAGATGGAACTTTACAAACATATCTAAGTTTCGAACACTTTGAAGATGAAGTAGTTTATGACCCCTCACTTGGTGTTGGAGAAGATGTTCTCAAAACAGGCTCTTTAGAATTAATTTTCATTGGTTCTGGAGCATTAATGATTTTGGGACTTGTTCTGTTACGTAGAAGAAATTAATTCTTTCTTTTTTTTTCTTTTTTTATTTCGTGTTTCAATGAAAATTCATATTAAATGGTAGCAGAATTTTAATTGATGCCTTCTGAAATAGAAGCTAATTCACCATTTATTGGAGAAAAAGTCAAACTTAGAGCAGTTGAACTAGATGATTTAGATGACATCATGCAACATTGGAACACTTATGAGATGCGAATTGGTTTAGGGAGATATATACCTGAATCTAGACAGCAACGAGAAGAATGGATCAAGAAAGTTACTAAAGAAATGCAAAAAGGAGAGGCATATAATTTTGCAGTAATAGAAAAAGAGACTGAAAAATTTCTTGGTGTTGCAGCTTTAAAAAGAGTAAACAATATAAGTCGTACAGCTTTTATGAGTGTAGCTATTTATAATCCAAAAGATCAAGGAAGGGGTTTTGGTACTGATTCAGTGAAATGTATCCTAAAGATAGGTTTTGATTTTCTTAATCTGCATAGAATAGAATTACATGTTTATGATTTTCTAGAATCAGGTAGGAATATCTACGAAAAACTAGGTTTTAAAGAAACGGGTGTCAGAAGAAAAGCTTCATTTGTAGCAGGAAGATATGTTGATGATCTAGTCATGGATATTTTAGTAGATGAATATAGAGAACTAAATCCCATCTAATTATTCATCCTTATGTTTATGTTTTAGGAAAGTTCCGTTTCTATATTCAGCAAATGCAGTCCTGATTTCTTCATCAGTATTCATAACTATAGGTCCACCCCAAGCTACAGGTTCACCTATAGGTCTTCCTGATATCAGTAGAAAGCGTAGATTACTGTCATCAGTTAAGATTTCTACCACATCTCCATCCTCAAAAACAATTAGCTGGTCTTTATTGAATATTTTTGCATTTTTGGAAGAAAACATTCCTTCACCTTCTATTATATATGCAAAAGCATTCTTTCCTTTAGCAATTGGGTGTGTAAATGTAGAATTAGCTTTTATTGTCACATCTAGATATTCGGGGTCTGTAATTATATCTTGAACAGGTCCTTTAACTCCTTCAACTTCTCCACAGATAATTTTTACTTCAATATTATCATTTACTGTAACAACGGGGATATCTTCTTTTTTGACATCTCGGTATCTTGGATCTATCATCTTGTGAGAAGAGGGTAAGTTTGCCCAAAGCTGGAAACCAGCCATTAATCCTTTAGATTTCTCAGGCATCTCTTGATGAACAATTCCGCTACCTGCTGTCATCCATTGAACATCACCAGTTTCGATAATTCCTGCGTTTCCTAAGCTATCCTCATGTTTTACGCGACCACTTAACATATATGTAATAGTTTCAATTCCACGATGAGGGTGCCATGGGAATCCAGCAAGATAATCATCAGGATTATCGGAACCAAAATCATCTAATAAAAGAAAGGGATCTAATTTCTTGTGAACATCACCGAAAGCTCTTTTTAATTTAACTCCTGCACCTTCCATTGTAGTTCTACTTTTCTGAACATGATGGATTTCTCTTACTTTGCTCATAATATCACTAGCTTACTAGCTAGAGTTCTCATTATGAAATATAAATCTATTCAGATTTACCAAAAATAATAGAGTAAAAAATAGAAAAAAGAGGAAAAAAAGAAGCTCATTTTAATTCATAAGCATCTAAATCTTTCATTCTGAAGGCAAATATAGCGGCTATAGCCAATATTACAGC
Organism: Candidatus Heimdallarchaeota archaeon; assembly: GCA_019057375.1. Lineage (GTDB taxonomy): Archaea > Asgardarchaeota > Heimdallarchaeia > Heimdallarchaeales > Heimdallarchaeaceae > UBA460. The sequence continues at coordinate 31,737 of DXJF01000091.1, read as the reverse complement.
ATAAATAATGAAATTGAATACATCAGTTTTCATACCGAATATAATTCCAATAAGAGCTATTCCACCTATCTGTCCTACCCACATTAACCAACCATTGGATGTTTCTTCTGGCAAAGGATGAGTTATCTCTGCTGCAAAAGTTAGCCCTACAGGTAAAGCAGCAATCAATAGAAAACCAAAGAAGAACCCAATAACACAATGAATTATATATAGCGGCAAAAAGGATTTGACAAAATATTCAACAAAGAAGAACAACAGCGAACAAACTGCTCCTGCGACAGCAGAGGTTATTAGAAATGGTTTTCTTTTTCGATATTTATCTGAAAGCGTTGAAAGAGTGATTGCTCCAGCGATACCTCCGACTATCATAACTCCCCCTAGGATACCAAGAAGATCATCAGGAGTGAAACCAGTTACAACTGATATTTTTATAGAATTATACAATTGTGCGATGCCTGTGGATACAGCATTAAATGTACCTGCTCCAAATAAGAATAGAATAAACAAAATATTGAAATCTTTATTCTTGAATAAATCCCAGGTTCCTTTGGTCTCGAAAACTTTAGTTTTATCACTGTAGGCGTTAGGTGGAGTTTCTGGCTTATCTTTTACGAAAATTAGATAAATCACCATGAAAGCTAATGCAATTCCACCATAAATATATAGCATTATAGTTGGGTCTCCAGCAGGAATCAAAAGGAAAGGTGTAATTAGCATTCCTAGTAAAACTCCTAGCAAAACAAACATTGTTCCTAGACTTGTTGAAAGAGCTTTTTCTTTCTCTGGAAACCAGTTAGTAGACACTTTTGTAAATGAGTTTAGAAGGAAAGGTTGTCCAATAGCACACCCAATTTGGAAAATCAATACCCAATGATACTGATCAGAAACCGCTCTTAAGATTCCGAAAATTCCTGTGAGCATGACACCTATACCTGTTCCCCATTTCAAACCAAATTTATCAATTGCCAAAGCTGCAGGAATATTCATTGGGATATAAACGATCATAAACACCAATGAGAGCATAAGAATTGCGTTGGGACCCATACCATAAAATGCTATAGCAGATGGTTCAATTGCAGCAAAAGTTATCCATATCATCTGATTGATTAAAGCTACAAAACCAAATAATATTAGAACAATCCAACGATAAGAATAAACCTTGTATTCAGTAGTTTCTACAGAATTCATAACAATTGAAATTTCTTACTAATTTATAAGTTTTTAAGCAAAACTTCACATTTATATAGTGAAATCAAGAGTGTGTTTATAGGCTTCTGTATCAATTTTGGGTGTCTGCTGTGGTGAAAGATTCGATAAAAGTTGTGGGTGCACAAGAGAATAATTTAAGGAATGTTTCAGTGGAGATTCCGCATGATAAACTAGTAGTTATATCAGGAATCTCTGGAAGCGGAAAAAGTTCTCTAGCTTTTGACACAATTTACTTAGAAGCCCAGAGACGATACATGGAAACATTATCAGCTTATGCTAGACAATTCATTGGTAATTTTGATAGACCTGATGTAGAACATATTGATGGATTAAGACCAACTATCTCAATTGATCAGAAGACAATATCTAGAAACCCAAGAAGTACAGTTGGAACATTAACTGAAATTTATGATTATATGAGGGTTCTATTTGCGAGAGTAGGAATCCCACATTGCCCAGCATGTAAAGATAAAATTGAAGCTCAGCCCACAGATCAAGTTATCGAACAGATTTTTGCTTCATTTGATGGACAACGAATCAAGATAGTTGCCCCGATGTTTGAGAAAAGAAAGGGTGAATATAGAAAAGAGCTCACCCAGTGGAAAGAAGAAGGATACGTAAGACTCATTATCGATGGAAAAGAAGTCAATCTAGATGATGAGGAAGTTACACTTGAAAGATATGTAGCCCATGACTTAGAAATCATTATTGACAGAAACAAGTGTGAAAGAAAAAATGAACCTTCTATACTTGATAGTGTAAACTTAGCTTTAGAGCTCTCAACAGGTAAATTAAAAATTATCGGTGAAAAAAATCAAAGAATATTTTCAACAAAATTAGTATGCCCTACATGTGGTATAGCTGTGAATGAGTTTAATCCAAGAGATTTCTCACATAACACTGCTGTTGGAGCATGTCAAAGATGCAGAGGTATTGGTAAAATTTCTCAGATAGTTCCTGAGAAATTTGTTGCACATCCAGAACTATCCATTGCTGAAGGTGCGATAGCTACAATGACCAGTACTAAAAAACACATTACATACGTCTCCTTAGGACTCAAGAATCTTGATAGAATAGCAAAAGAGCATGGTTTCAATCTTAGTACACCTTGGAAGGATTTAACCAAGGAACAACAAGATATCATGCTTTATGGTACAGGAAAACAAGAATATCACTTCCAATGGAGCTGGGATACAGAAACCAGTAAATGGAGTGGAAAGGGAGAATGGACAGCTAGATGGAAAGGAATGATTCCGTTAACATCTGAAGCTTATCATAGAGTTTCAGCTGAAAATAGAAAAAAGATGCTAGAGAGATTGATGGATCAATCTACTTGTCCTGATTGTAATGGGTACAGATTAAAACCAGAAAGTCTTGCAGTTTTATTTAAAGGAAAAAATATAGCTGAGTTGAACAAACTTGAAATCGACAAGTGTTTAGAATTCTTCAATAAAGTGGATTTGAATGAAGAAGAAACTATCATAGCTAAACCTTTACTCAAAGAAATCAGAAACAGATTATCTTTTCTAATTGAAGTAGGATTACATTACCTTTCTCTTGATAGAGGAGCAAATGAACTAAGTGGGGGGGAAAGTCAACGAACCAGATTAGCAACTCAAATTGGTTCAAAACTTCAAGGCGTTACCTATATCCTGGACGAGCCATCGATCGGTTTAGCAAACAGAGATAATGAAAAACTGCTCAATTCTTTACAAATTCTCAGAGATGGTGGTAATAGCTTATTGGTTGTAGAGCATGATGAAGATACCATGAGAACAGCTGATTTACTATTAGATTTAGGTCCTTATGCAGGTGATGAAGGAGGACATTTTCTATTCTTGAAAGAACCAGAGAATCTTACGGTAGAAGATGGAAAAGAATCAGTCACAGCTAGATATCTACTTGGTTTAGATGAAATAGAAACTCCCAAAATCAGAAGAGAAAGTGAAACTTTTATTACATTAAAAGGTGCTTCCCATAACAATCTTAAAAATATCACTGTCAATATCCCCATTGGAACCTTTACAGCTGTTACCGGTGTCTCAGGAAGTGGTAAATCTTCTTTAGTTGCAGATACTTTGTATCCTATATTAGTTAACAAATTGCACAATGGTACTCACAAGGAAGGTAAGTATGAGTCGATTGAAGGGACTGAAAATATTGACAAAGTAGTTGTTATAGATCAATCACCTATTGGCAGAACTACAAGATCAAATCCAGCTACATATACTAAAGTAATGGACCCCATAAGAGATTTATTCGCGTCTCTACCTACAGCAAAAATTAGGGGATACAATAAAACAAGATTTAGCTTCAATACTAAAATCGGAAGATGTGAAGCTTGCAATGGACATGGTTATAACATCATAGAAATGTCACTTTTACCAAATGTAGATGTTGAATGTGAGATTTGTAAAGGTAAAAGATATGATGATGAAACGTTAAAAATCAAGTACTTGGGTCATTCAATTGCTGATATTCTTAACATGACTGTAAGTAAAGCGATTAAGGTATTTGAGAACATTCCAAAAATTAGCAGAATTCTTCAAACGCTAGTTGATGTTGGACTTGATTATATTCAACTAGGACAACCAAGTACAACAATCTCAGGAGGAGAAGGACAAAGAATTAAACTTAGTCGTGAATTATCCAAAAGAGCAACAGGGCAAACACTTTACATACTTGATGAATCTACAACAGGGCTTAGTTTTGAGGATATTAAGAAGTTGTTAGCTGTGCTTCAAAGGTTAGTCTCAAATGGTAACACTTGCTTGATGATCGAACATAATCTCGATGTAATAAAATCGAGTGATTATGTATTAGATTTAGGTCCTGAAGGAGGGATGGAAAATGGGGGATATGTGGTTGATTTTGGAACACCAGAAGAATTAGCTGAAAATGAACTCTCTTACACAGGTTTAGCACTTCGTAAAGTGTTATTCAATGAGATTCGAGCTATAGATAAAGGTAAGAAGAGCATCCATGAAGAAGATCTGGATCCAGCCAATTATCTATATGTCAGAGGAGCTTCGAAGAACAATCTGAAGAACATCAATTTGGATATTCCTAAAGAAAAATTAGTGGTTATAACAGGTCCCAGTGGCTCTGGTAAAAGTTCTCTAGCAATAGATACGCTCTTTGCGGAGGGTCAAAGAAGATTTGTTGAATCTCTTAGTAGTTATGCAAGACAGTTTCTCTCAAAAGCCGAAAGAGCAGATGTCGATGATATAATAGGATTAACTCCCTCCATCGCAATAGACCAGCATTCCATATCAAAGAATCCTCGTTCTACAGTTGCAACAACAACTGAAATTTATGATTACTTAAGATTGCTTTATGCTAAGATAGGTATTCCTCATTGCCCTCAATGTCAGATAGTCTTGAAATCGCGAACCATAGATGAAATAGCTAAACTTATTTCAAAAGAATATAAGGACAAAAACATTATTGTTGCTGCTTCTTTATCGAATGGTGAAGAGAAGGATATCAAGAAAACTATTGATGAGTTAAGAAAGCAAGGATATAACAGAGTTGTAGTTGATGGGAAGGATTACCAGATTGATGAAGAAATAAAAACAAAAAAATCAACTTCTTTATCGGCTGCACTAGATAGGATAATTGTGAAGAAAGAGAACATCTCAAGAATAGCTGAAGCTGTTGAAACAGCTGTTGGATTAGGGAAGGGGAGAACAGAAGTATATCTCAATGGTGAGAAATACACTTACTCTATTTATGCAGAATGTATCGATCATGACTATGAAGCTCCTGAGGATATTCATCCAAGATTATTCAGTTTTAATCATTATTCTGGAGCATGTCAAACATGTACAGGTCTAGGAGTAATCAGACAATTTGACATTCGAAAACTTATTACTGATTGGGATAAATCAATAAGTGAAGGAGCTATAGGTCCTTACTCAGCTCAGAGAATGTCAAATCCTAGGTCATGGAGGAGAGCTATGCTTGAATCAGTTGGAAAACACTTTGGTTTCACCTTAGACATGCCAATGAAAGATTTTACACCGCAACAAATGGATGGAATATTCTATGGATCAAAAGGTGAGGAAGTTGAACTTAAAGTGATTCAGGAGAGAGCTCGATCAACTTCAGAATACACGAGAAAGGGAGAATGGGAAGGATTGATCAAACGCTGGGATGATTGGATGGATAGAGAGTCAGATTCAGCTTGGTCAAAGAAAAGCAAGGAAAAAATGAATCAATATTATAGTGAATACAGCTGTTCAGATTGTGCTGGAAAGAAACTCAAACCAGAGGTTCTTTCGATAACTGTTGGTGATATATCAATTAATGATCTCTCAAGATTCGCAGTGGAGGATTTTTTAGATTTCTTAACCAATTTGAAGCTAGATAAGAGAAGAGCTAAAATTGCAGAACGGATTTTAATAGAGCTCAAGAAAAGAGCAGAATATCTCGTAGATGTAGGATTAAGTTACTTAACTTTAGATAGAAGGTCTAGCACATTATCAAACGGAGAAGCACAAAGAATAAGGTTAGCGTCACAAATAGGTAGCGGACTAATAGGAGTCACATATGTGCTCGACGAGCCAACGATCGGGCTTCATCCCAAGGACATAAATAAGCTTCTCACTACTCTGAAAAAATTAAGAGATAATGCTAATCATGTAATAGTAGTTGAACATGATGATATAATAATCAAGAACTCAGATATTCTAATAGAGCTTGGCCCTCTTGGAGGTGACCAAGGAGGAGAAGTTGTAGCGATAGGTCCAACTGAAGAACTTCTAAAAAGAGATGATATCTTAACAGCTGGTTATATTCAAGGAACAAAGAAAATAAAAACACCTAATAAAAATAGGAAAACTGATTCGTATATTGAAATTAAGGGAGCATCACAAAACAACTTGAAGAATATCGACGTTAAGTTTGGTAAAGGTCTTATCACTGCAGTGACTGGAGTCTCAGGTGCAGGTAAATCCTCTCTAGTTATTGATACTCTTCAGAAATGTTTAGAGAAACAAGTTCATGGAAAAAAGACTGAAGTTGGTAAACATAAATCAATTTCTGGTTATGATAACCTTGAAAAAGTAATAATTGTAGACCAATCTACTTTAAGTAAATCAAGAAGATCTAATCCAGCTACTTATCTTGGAGTTTTCGATGAGATTAGACAATTCTTCGCAACATTACCAGAAGCTAAAGCTAAAGGATTAACTTCAGGTCACTTTAGTTTTAACACTTCAAAAGGTCAATGTCCTGAATGTCGAGGGTTGGGAGAAAGAAGAATAGAGTTGCTTTTCCTGTCAGATGTTTGGATTTTATGTCCTTTATGTAGAAGAAAAAGATACAAGAAAAAAATACTTTCTGTAAGATATAAGAAGAAAACAATTTCAGATATTTTGGAAATGACAGTTGAAGAAGCTGCAGAACTTTTCTCAAATATTGAAAAAATACATCGACCATTACAATTAGCTGTAGATGTTGGACTAGGATATTTGAAGATGGGGCAACCTACAACAACAATTTCTGGGGGAGAAGCAGAACGTCTTAAAATAAGCAGAGAGCTTTCTAGAAGAACTCACGATAAGAGTATATACTTGCTCGATGAACCTTCGCAAGGACTTCATTTCTATGATATAGATAAACTGATTTCAGTTCTCCATAGGTTAGCTGATGAAGAGAACACAGTTGTGATAATTGATCATAACATGGATATTATTAAGCAGGCTGACAGAATAATTGATTTAGGACCAGATGGTGGATCCAGAAATGGTGGTTTTCTAGTTGCAGAAGGTACTGTTTCTGACTTAGTTACAGCTGAAAACGGTTATACTTGGAAATATCTAAAACAAGCTCTTTAATCAGAAAGAAAAAAATAATCAAAATCTTATCCATAAAGTATTTATCTCTTCTATTGCTTTTCTAGTTGAAAGCTATGAGTGATTCAGAAGAATTTAGTTTAAATATGGCTAAAAAGATGGATTCAACAGATTATTTAAGTCACTTTAAGGAAAGATTCTTCACCCCCACTGATACTATTTATCTAAATGGCAACTCCCTAGGATTACTATCTAAGGATGCTGCAACTACTCTTCTTCGTGTTCTTGATGAGTGGAAAAATCTAGGTGTTCAAGGCTGGACTAATGAAGATAATCCATGGTTTTATCATGCAGAAAAACTCGGAGCAAAAGCAGCTTCTCTAGTAGGAGCTAAGCCTGAAGAAGTGGTAGCTACAGGTACTACTACAATAAATCTTCATTCGCTTGTAAGTACTTTCTATCAACCAACAGAAGAAAAAAATAAGATTCTCGCTGATGAACTCAATTTTCCTACTGATATCTATGCCTTACAAAGCCAAGTAAAACTCAAGAATCTAGATCCGAATAAACATCTCAAACTAGTTAAAAGTGAAGATGGAAAATTCCTTGATGAAGCGAAAATAAAACGGATGATTTCTAAAGATGTTGCCTTAGTAATTTTACCTTCTGTTCTTTTCAGGAGTGGCCAATTATTAGATATTGAGGGAATTACAGAAAATGCTCATAAAAAGGATGTTTTAATAGGCTGGGATTGCTCTCACTCAGTCGGCGTAGTTCCCCACCAATTTGATGAATGGGGGATTGATTTTGCTTTTTGGTGTTCATATAAATATCTCAACGCTGGACCTGGATCTAGTGCTTTCATATACGTTAATGAGAAACATTTTGATAAAGATGCAGCACTAACTGGATGGTTTGGGTATATCAAAGAAAAGCAATTCGAAATGAATCTGCATTTTGAACAATCTAGAGGGGCAGGTGGTTGGCAGATCTCTTCTCCTGCAATATTAGGTTCTGCTGCTTTAGAAGGGGCATTAGAACTTATACTTCGAGCAGGAATAGAAAACATTCGCGAGAAATCACTGAAGATGACATCATATCTTATTTATCTAGTTGATAATTTGCTTACAGATGAGCCTTATAATTTCAAACTCGGGACTCCTAGGTTGCCTAATCAAAGGGGAGGACATATAGCACTTGAACATGAAGAAGCTATGGCAATTCATGAGGAGTTAATGGAATATAATGTGATTCATGACTTTCGTCCTCCAAATTTCTTAAGATTTACACCTTCCCCCTTGAGTAATAGTTATGAAGATGTGTGGAAGTTGGTCAATACTCTTCGAAAGATAATAGATGAAAGTGGATAAACAAACTTAATTTTAGTTTCCAAAGATTTATTACCATCTCGAGCTTTTTGAATTTGATAAGGGATGCTAGCTGTAGAGACTAGAAACTTAACTAAAGATTATGATATAAAAAAGGAGGGAAAAAGAGCTCACCTTAGAGCAGTTGATGGTCTTGATTTGGCGATTGAAAAATCAGAAATCTACAGTCTTTTAGGCCCAAATGGATCTGGTAAAACCACCACTTCACGCCTTTTAGCTGGAATTTTACGCCCTTCTGTTGGTGGAGCTCGAATTCTTGGACTTGATGTTGTAGACGATGCTTCTCAAGTAAGAAGTATAGTAGGTCTTCTAACTGAAACTCCAGCACTTTATGAAAGATTGACAGTGCGTCAAAATTTAACATTTATTGCTAACTTATATGATGTTCCTAAAGAGGAAATCAAACCAAGAATCGAAGAATTAATTGATCTTTTTGATTTACCAGAAAAAATTGATTTACCTGCTGGTTCATTAAGTAAGGGAATGAGACAGAAGGTAGCTATTGCGAGATCGATGATACATGATCCACCTGTAATTTTTCTAGATGAACCAACTGCATCACTAGCTCCAGAATCTGCTAAAGTTGTTAGAGATCAAATTTTGAAGTTATCCAAACTAGAAAAACGAACTTTCTTCTTATGTACCCATAATCTCTTTGAAGCTGAAAGACTTTCTACGAGGGTTGGAATAATTAATCATGGAAAACTAATCTCTGAAGGAACTCCAAATCAGCTTCGCGATTTAAAGAAAGATGAAACAACAACAGTTTTCAAGTTTGCAGTTTGGAATGATGTCATCAAAAACTTCTTCCAGGAAAGGAATTATGATGTTTTAGATATTAATCCTGAAAGAAAATCTATCTCTATCTTCATCAAGGAAATAGAAAAGGAAACTCCTACTATTATTGATGAATTAATCAAACAGAATTTGCCTATGTTTGAAGTTAGGCACGAATATCCTACATTAGAGCGAGTATATCTGGAACTAGTGATGAGTGAAAATCTTCCACGAAACCAAGAGGAGGAAGAATCATGAAATGGAGAAGAATCTGGGCTTTAGTCAAAAAGGATCTTATGGAGTTTACAAAGTCAAAATATGTTCTTTCAGCTATAATAGGAATCCCTCTTCTTTTTGCTGTTCTGATCCCAGTAACTACTCTGTTACCCATTGCTAAAATAAATCCAGCTGAATTTGAAGGAGACGATACTTTTCCTAGTTTTATTAACAACTTATTTGCGTCTAGTGTAGATGATTGGGCATCACTGAATATGCAAGCTCAAACACTAATTATGATGGCATATCTTATGTTCGTGATGGTTTTAATGCTTCCTATAATTATCCCTGCTGTAACAGCTTCTGAAACAATTGTAGGAGAGAAGGAGAGAAAGACTATGGAAGCTATTTTAGCATCGCCAATAACAGAAACTGAGATAGTTTTTGCTAAAATCATTTCTTCGTTAATTCCTTCATTCTTTGCAACGTTTATTGCAGCTACAGGTTTTACGATAATTACAGATATACTTGTCTATCCTTTCATAGGTCAAATACTATTTCCTGACTTCCTGTCTCTTATTTTTGTACTAGTTTTTGGACCAATGATTTCAATTATCAGCGTAGAATTAATGATCATGATTTCAACAAAAGTAAAGAGTGTAAGAGATTCATATCAGATAGGATCTCTGGTAGTTCTTCCATTAATTTTTCTAATTCTAGCTGGAATGCTTAGTTTTTTCTTCAATTCCATCGCTACACTTATTGGAGGAGTAGCAGTGATGGTAGTAATTATAGTCATTCTTTTTAAATTGGCAACTAATATCTTTAATAGAGAAAAAGCTATTATAAAGATGACTTGATAAAAAATTAAATTTTCCTTCTTTTTTGCTTATTCTTTCCATTTATTATAATGTAATCTATTTTCGTCATAACGTTCAGCAGGAGGTTTCTCTTCTGCAGAGTAACCTATGGGTATGAAAGAAACAGGGTAAACTTCTTTTGGTAAGTTAAACAGTTCTTGGAATTTTTCATATAGATCTTGCTTTGGATAAATTCCACACCAAACGCTACCCAACCCTAAGGAATTTGCAGCTAAAAGAATATTTTGAGATGCTGCTGCACAGTCTTGTACCCAAAAACCTCTGCCATCTGTACGTCTTGTATCCCCACATACAATGATTGCTACTGAAGCTTCTTGAGCCATTTGCGCATACGGATGAATTTCTGGTATCTTATCTAATAATTTTCTATCTTTCACAATTATGAAATCCCAAGGTTGCTTATTACCTGCTGAAGGAGCACACATAGCAGCTTTAAGGATAGTATCTATATCATCATCAGATACAGGAGTACTAAGGAATTTTCTGATACTTCTTCTTGTAAGAATATTTTCCATGAAACCACGTTATTAACAAAAAAAACTTGATATATAAAAAACTTACATTGGAACAACTAAATCTAGCACAAACTACAAAAATGAGTATACTTTCTTAATTTATATGAAAGTGGGCCTTTCCATCCCAATACGAATGTCAGGAGAAGAAAAGGAAATTTATGCTCATGACGCTAAATCAATTGGTATTGAGAGTATTTGGGTAGGAGACAATCCACCAATAAATAATGCATTTTTGGATATTGGAAGATTATTGAGGGGTGTTAAGGATATTGAAATCTGGACTGGAATTACCTCTCCTTTCTATTATTCTCTCGAAGTACTTTTTGCTTTAAGTGTCTGGCTTAACAATAATTTCCCTAATAGATTTGGATTAGGTTTAGGAATTGGAAATCCAGATGTTTTCAAAGATGAAGATATTTCTCTAAAACCCTTTAGCAATTTTAAGAGCTCTCTGAATAAGCTACTTGAAATTGCATACGTTAGAAAAACGCAATTGGAATTAGATGATTTTCCACCTCTGGCTTTTGGTGGTCTTGGGAATAAAATGTTAAACTATGCAAAAGAGAAAGCAGAATATTTACTACTTAATAGTATAGCTAATGTTGATATCAATCGAGCATTAGCCGTATACAAGAAAGATGAAAGCTATACAAATAAATCCATAATTCCCTTTGGAATGATGCAAATACAATCAAATAAGCAAGAAATTTCCAAAACCATGTGGAATATTACCAAGGATATAGCTAAAAGCTGTTCAACATCGATATTGAAAGAACATGGGTATTCTACACAAATGATAAGAGAGATTCGAGAACTTAAGTGGGAACCTTATACTTCTGTTCCAAAGGGCGAGAAATTAAAGATTGTAAATGATTTTGGTATTATAGGGTCATTAGAAGAAGTACTTGAGAGGATGGAGCTAATTAGAGAGTTTCAGAATAATAAACTAGTTAATAGAGTAGTATTAGGTTGGTTATATTCTGAGAATCAATGGGATTCAATTAAGGAAATAGTCAAATTTCTGAAATAACTCATTTTTTTAGAAACTTATGAAGAATCTTCATATCTTGCCATATCAGTGTGGGAGATATATCACTTTTTTCTAAATGCTCTCTTTGAGTGTCTCCTGTAAGTACTAGCGCACTATTAATCCCCACAGAATTAGCCATTCTAATATCAGTTTCCAGTCTATCTCCAATAACTAGAACTTCTGAAAAACTCACCTGTGAATTGCCTAAGCAGAGTTTCAAAATCATTTCATTGGGTTTTCCGAAGATAATATTAGCTGTTCTATCTGTTGCTTGTTCAAACATTTTCAAAAACGAACCTACATCTGGAATCTTACCATTCTCAATTGGACATGTATCGTCAGGATGTGTTGCAAAGAAAGGAATTACAGGTTTCTCTTGCAACAAAATTGCTGTTTTAGCAATTTTTTCATAAGTTAGAGTTTTGTCGAAACCTAGAACTATTGCTTTAGGATTTATCTCAGTATTGAATACTCCAGCATTTTCAAAGTCTTCAATCATCGAAGGAGTACCAACAATATAGCATTGATTATAGTGATTTTTCAATAAATAATCAATGGTTGCCTGTGTAGAAGTGTAAATGTTTGAGTAAGCCAATTCAACACCTAAAAATCTCTCTAATCTTTCTTTATTTTCAGCAATTGAATATGAAGAATTGTTTGAAAGAATCGTAAAATCCAGTTCTTTTTCTTGTATTAATTTGATAACTTCAGAAGCATAAGGAAGAACTTTGTTACTTAACAGAAGTGTACCATCTACATCAAAAATAAAGTATTTTACTGGTTGAAGTAAGTTCTTCAAACTTTTTGCACCTTAGATCAGTCTTCTGTTGGCGGAGAAGGTATTTTGATTTCTTCATCTGAGATTGTCTCTTCTATTTTTTCCTCTCTCACTTTTTCCTTTTTGGGTTTCTTTTCCTTCTTTATTCTGGGTTCTTTAGCTTCTCTTCCTTCTTTGTCTGATGTGAAAAGATTCTTAGTACCAACATAGGCTTTCTTGCTATATTCACCTATTTTCTTACCAGATTTTATTGTTAAATCTTTGGTCTTATTGTAAGCTGGAGCCAACTTCCTACCAATGTTTTCTGTAATTTCCCCAATTTTCATTGTCTTCCATCTTAGCATCATATCGTCTTTGTAAGTTGTTCCTTCGATTTCATCCAAAACTGTTAGAATTTCTTCTATCATTGGGGTTGTAAATTCAACGCCTAAAGGCATCTTAAGTTTCCCTAAAGGACTAAGCTCAAAAACAGGAAAGCCTTCCTCTACTTTAGTTTTAAAAGCACCTTTACGTTTGATTTTGAGCATCTCTATAATCTCGTAAATCTCCTCTCCATCAGATTCAGCTATCGTTTTGAGTGCATTTATTCTTTCTATTTGTGAAGAAAGTCGAGTTGTTTTTGTTTGAAGACTCTCAATAATAAGTCCTAGACTATTCTTATGTTCCTCAAAAGTGACTGAGAGATTTTTAAAATTAGTAGAAAATTCTTTAGATATACCTCTTTTGGGGAGATTTACTTTAAGAAGAATCATTTTCTCAAGTTTTTCTTTTGCTTTGGTGACATATTCATCGCCCTTAAGGACTAATTCACTAGAAGCTTCCACTTCAAACTCATTGTTTATTACATTTCCATCTTCAATATACATCTCAGCTTCTTCTGAAAGCATCTGCATCTTACAAGTTCGTAAAATCAAATCATAGGCTGTTACTTGTTCTTCTACTTCAGTTAACCTTTCATCTAAATATGAATAAAACTCTGAAACATCAAAAGAACCAGAGGATAACTTGTTGTATTCATCTCTGATTCCGCTAATTTTATTGACTATCGCCCCTATGGTTTCTCCATATAGTTGACCTTTTTCTAGAATTTCATCAAAAGACAAATCTTTCATGAAGGAGAGTTTACTGGATATTTCATCCTTAAATCGTGGGATCATTTCCTCGATATATTTTTTCCTTTTTGACATCAATACGGTATCAAGTCTCTGAACATCATTTTTTAATCTATTTTCTCTCATTTCCAACTTAGTAAATTGATCATAAACTAATTCATTCAGAAGATAATCATTGACGTACTTGTCAACAAGCTTGTCTGCATCTTTTGTGAGCGGTATAATCTGAGTATATTGGTCAATAATTCTCATATAATGTGAATTAATTTCTTCAAAAGTATAGAGCGAACTGTCCTTAAAGATATCTTTAGAATTCTCAATATCAAAATCAACAGTTCTAAGAAGTAAATCAACAGCTGTTTTTACTTCCTTTACTTTTTTAGGTAAAGGTCGAAGAGTACCTGGTATCATTAAACTAATGTTATGGACATTATTGAAAAATCTTGTGAAAGCTTCTGTTAAATTGCACGGTCTTATTCTTACATTTCTTCTGCTTCTTCTTCAATCTCAGTTGGAGCTGTGTAGAATGAAGCTAAACTACCTGAGGGGTGAGATTGAATTGTTATCATAGGAGCTTTGAATCTTTTCCTAATGTTTGTATGAGTAATGAGAAATATTTGAGTAAACTTCTCTTCTGCTACGAGCCCTTCTATTACTTTGGCTCTTCTTGCATCGTCTAAAGATCCCAAAGGTTCATCTAGAACAAGAATATCCATCTTTGGAGGTTGATAAGGTGAGGTTTTGAGAGGTCTGATTCTCTTTAAAAGCTCGCTAATTCCAATTCTTAACCCTAAACCAATAGCTGCTTTATCTCCACCTGACAGTAGAGTTTGACTCTTAACGAACCCCAATTCTTCATCTTTTATACTCATATTCAGTGTCTTTGTTTTTGTTGGTTCCAAGTATAATTCAGAATATCTCCCGCGTGTGAATAGATAGATGTATCCTCTAGTTGAATGCTGTATATTTGCTAGCATTCTATTAGAAATCAAATCTTCCACAATAAATTTCTCAACATAAGTTTGAACTTCACTTAACAATGCAATTTCTAAGTCAATTTGAGCAGTTTTTTCTTCTTTTTCTTTATTTTCCTTTATTTGGGTACTAAGCTTTTCAATTGTAGAATGATCTTTATCGATGGATTCCTTAATGTGCTTCTTTTGAACTGTACTTCTATTAATATCATCATCTATTGTTTTTACATGATCAAAAAGCTCTTCAAAATTGTTTAATCCATATTTTTTAGCCATTTCTTCTAAACTTTTCACAACATAACTCTTAAGAGATTCAGTTATTTCTGAAGATAATTTTTCTTTATCAGAAGTAAACCCTTTCAATTCACCTAAGTCCTCAACTAATTCTTCTAATTTTACAGAATTTTGTCTTATTTTGAATATTGATTGATCAATAACCTTTATTTTAGTCTTTTTTGCTTTAATCAAATCTTCCTTCTTTGTAATTCCTTTAATAAGAGCAGGGATAGAACGCTTTGATCTTTCCAATAGTTCATTGAATTTTTCTTCTTGGATTTCTTGCTCGCAAACATCACACTTTAGTTGCCCACCTTTTTCAGCAATATTTTCCAAGCTTTTCTTCCTCTTATTGAAGTTTCCAAGATCTATATCAATGACTCTCCTGTCCTCTTCAAGTTTTTCTACTTCTTTTTGTATTTCATTCTGTTTATTCTCATTTTCCTTAATTTGTTTCTCAAATTCATTGCTTTTTGATTTTATAGTTTTAAGTTCAATTGGAATCTTTAGTGAAAATTTTTCTCCAGTTTCAGATATATTCTGCTGTTTCTTATTTATAATTGAATCTAATTGTTTTGTTCTATCAGTTAGCACATTAATTTTTTGGATTTCCTTTATTTCTGGAAATTGACTAGCATCAATCTGTAATTTTTCTATTTTTTCATCAAAACCAAGGATATCTTCTTTAGCTTTTTCAATATTTTCCTTTTTCTCATCAATTTCCTGCAGAATATTCTCTGTTGTTCTCTGAATGATATGTTTAAGCTTCTGATTTTCAAAATTATTCTTCTTATCTTTTATAAGACTCAGTGCTTTATCTCTATAATAATCCAATTGGAAGAGTTCATAGATAACATTTCTTAATTCAGCTCCTTTAGCTTCTGCTAAAGCTTGAACGGATCCTTGTCTTACTATGATGGTGTTCAAAGCCTTTTCTTTGTTAATATTAAGAAGATCTGTGAGTTTCTCCTCTACATCTGGTACTCCAGTGCAAAGTGTTTGTTTACCAGAGGCATTTCCAGCCATAGCATCTTTTGAATCAATCCTCATAAGAAAAGCTTGAACTGCTGTTTTTTTACCATGGGTACGACGAACAATGTAACATTTGTCATCCAATTCAAATGCTACTTCAACATCTGTTTCTGAATATCCTCTTCTAATTAAATCATCCTTTGTCCCAAGTTCTTTTGTAGTAGTTGGGTCATAGAAGAAAGCATAGAATATTGCATCGAACAAGCTAGATTTACCAGTGGAATTTTCACCTTCAACAAAGAGAAGCCCTTCAGGCAGAATCCCTTGTGCAGGAACGCGAATATCATTGTAGCACTTAAAATTTTCAGCCCTAATCCACAAAATTCTCATTTATTCCACCTCTTCCTCATCAATTGTACTAGACATCGTTGATGTGAATACTTCTTCAATGACTTTAGCACCAATTTCAATAAACTGTTTTGCTTGTTTTTCGTTCTCTAAGCTTAAAGAACGAATATATCTCTCAAAATCAACAACGGGATCTTCAATTAAGTAATCATATAGTTTAGCTCCTTTCTGAAGACTAACGGGAGCTCTTTTGATTACCTCACCAGCATCCCATCTAAATTCAAGTATGTTGTATTTATCAGTAAATACTTCTTTCTGAATCTCATTCAGGATATCCTCCATTCCCCACCAGTTAGAT
Organism: Candidatus Heimdallarchaeota archaeon; assembly: GCA_019057375.1. GTDB lineage: Archaea > Asgardarchaeota > Heimdallarchaeia > Heimdallarchaeales > Heimdallarchaeaceae > UBA460. Next base: position 15,105 of record DXJF01000091.1, on the reverse strand, counting down.
AAAAGTACTGCTCCATCAAATTTTATCTTAAACCTAACAGCTGTATCCCCATCAAATTTATTCTTAAACTCTGCTATTTTATTTCTTATTTCTTTTTCAAACCCTACTGTTGTTAAATCTGCATTAAGAGTATAGTCAATTTGTTTCATAGAGCGTACTGACTCAATTTTGACTGTTTTTACTATTGATTCCTTTCCTTTTTCAACATCTACTTCCAATACTCCCTTTACTTGGTTTCTTTCAGCAAAAGTATACCTTGCACTACTTCCACATTGCCAAGCATTTTTCTTGATTTTTCTTTGTTGATGATCGTGACCTAGAGCTACATAATCATACTTGTAATTCAAGATAAGTTCATGTAAATCCATACCTCTTTCCATTCCATGTGCTACAGCTATAGATATTTTCTCAGGATCTGGTTGTTGATTGTTTTGTAACCATTTCTCATATTCTTGTGCCCAGTTTTCTAATCTTCCAAATTTGAGATATGGAAACAAAAAGAATTTTACATCATCAAATTCTAGAGTTAGAGGTGTATTTTTCCTTATTGCATCTTTCAATTGATAGTTAGTGAAGATATGGATGTTCTTCGGAAAAGCTGCTTGGAGGAACTCAATTGTTGAATAATTCCTAGTTAGATAAGTACCATGGTTTCCATCTATAATTATAAGAGGGATTTTAAATTCAGTTATCTCGAAAAATTTTTTCAAAGCTGTTATTGTGAATGTTCTAGAATATTCCGAAGGTCCAGAAAAATTTCTTCCTACTGGAATATCAAAGAAATCACCTGAATGAACTAGATAATCGCATTTCACTTCAGCTGCTATATCTAAAGCTTGTTTAAGCCCTAAGCAATAATCTTCTTCTATCCAAGTAACTCTATTATGTATTTTCCATGAATCTTTAACGTTTCTAAATTTACGATGAGAGATATGTGTATCTGATATATGTAGAATCTTTACCATATTTTCACCTTTTAAAGTGGAACTTCTGTAGCTTTTGTTCTAGTTTTCTTAATTTTAAGTATCTCAAATGGACTTGTAAAGAAGGGGAGTTCTTTTTCAATATACAATGGTACATTGCTTACTTTTACTGGCAGGGGAATATTTTTCAGAGAATTAGTTAGAATCGCTTCTCCTCTGCTTAAAACCTTGAATTCGTTTTCATACCCAGCTATATTATTACTCGCATTTACTATTGCTTGCTTGATTTCGATTTCATTTCCGAGCATCATATTCAATTCAGTATTTGTGTTAGCCAGTATTATGGGTTCCATTGAAGAAATATTCTGTGTTATCAATAACAAACCAATTCTGAACTTCCTACCTTGTCTAGAAATATCAATGAAAATATTTCCTTCTTTTGACATTTGAGAGCCTAGAATACTTGGAGCTTCCTCAACTGTTATCATAACTATTGGCAAATCCTTGATATTTTTCATCACAAAATCATTGCCTTTCTTTCCTTCTACGTAAAGATCTTTTATTGAATATTTTGAGTTGGGTGAATCACCTAAAAGCTCACTAGCAATTTTCTTAGGTAATTTTGAATAAACTTGTTCTTTGAATTGACTCCATTTAGTTGAGGACATTAAAGATTGGCGAACAGAGAAGAGTGTTCTTGCAATCATAGTAATTACAACAAACTGCTCACTTGAAGAGAGTAAAGCAGTACTAAAATTATAGAAGTGTCCCTGCTCTAAATTATATATTATTTCAGCTAAATCACTAAATTCATCTTCTGTGAAAATGGGGGATTTAATAATTGGATATAATCTTCGTTGTACTGCGTTTTTTGTTCCTTTAGCAAAACCCAAATCTTCAGCTTCATCCATTTTCTCTATTTTTGTGACCCAGTCTTCTTCACTACCTCTAGCTCTGTTCATAAATCCAACCATTTGATCAGATACGAACATAACAGAAGTGATATCACTTACAAAGAGATCCTCACGCCTGAATCTAATTGGTTTAGCGATTTTTTGCATTTCTGTTGGTATAGCTTCAAGCTCCCTAGTTAGGTAAAATTTATCAGCAAATACTGCATCAAATTGATCACTTCCCCCTTTCAGAGTAGCATTAGCTATATCCATAATACCATTCTGTTTATTCTGAAAAGGTAATCCTCGCATATATTCATCATGAACATCTACCATAAAAACTGAAACTTTGTTTCTTATATCTTCATTTTTAGCCCATCTTGTTAAGTTGCTCTTCAGAGCAGAGGTGATAAAAGTCAACATAAAGAAGGATTTACCAGCACCTGTTGTTCCTGCAACTTGCACATGCATTGGAAGAGAATCTAGATCTATTTTGATTGGTATATCCATTGAAGATGTTCCAATTAATAATCGTCCAATTTCAATATCTTCTCCTATCTCATCTTGTAATAACAATGATAAGGCTTCTGAGCACTCAGCTCCTCTATAAACATCAGAGAAATGAGGAGGTAGAATCCTGGGTTTCTTAAATTCCCATTTCTTTTGATCAACATTGTATTCACTATAACCCATCAATAATCCTTGAACTTTGACGAACTTGTCAGATTCAATTCGAGCAATATACGCATCTCTATTGTTCAAGAAATTTCCTGCAATATCTGTCATATCTGGGCCTTTGCGTATTATATTCTCATAGTTCATCACCCTAAACAAAAATACTTGATACCCTTCAACCGGTTTAATAATCAATATTTCTCCAATCTGAAATCTAATATCAGCACATACTACTTTAAGTGTTGAAATATCTCCTTCTGCAAGAATTCCAATTCTCTCTGGTAAATCTAATTCCACTCATATCACCTTCTTTTATCACATTAATCCTAATCTTCTTCTTGGATGTATAAACATTTTTGGGTTCTCACCCTTTGATGCAAAATAATAAATCAATCTGTCAGCTACTTCATCTCTATCAGCAAAACGAACTATGGTAGAGTTGTGCGCAAAAGCCAAATCAAAGAAGTAACCAAAATATCTAACATCTCTTGCTAACCAATCTATATCCTGAAAGAGAGCAATCTCTTTTTGCTTTTCTATTTTCTTATCTGTTGAATGAATATTATCATACCACCATTTCTCATCAAAATCAATTCTCAAAACAGGTATTTCTGAAGAGAAATGAAACAGATAGGTTACTCCATAAGCTGGAGGAATATGAGGTCGATCCTTGAGAATATTCAATATATGACCATCTCTTTTTTTAGTAGGTATTTTTAGGAACCATTTTTTTTCTGCTCCTAGTTCTTTTTCTATGTCCTGAGCCAACCTATAGATAAAAGGAAAAGTAGTTGTTTTACTAACTGCCACAACACAAGTTTTTTTCTGGAGAGCTTTCAAATTTATATCCCTCAAGAGATAATTTGAAGCTAAACGTGGTTGATTCTGACCGGGAGACATCAACATATTCATTGAACCATCTATGAACAGATACTTGAAATGAACGTTAGACTGTAAAAGAGAGTGAGACATTGAATATTCTAGAACCTCTCGATATTGTTCAAACCAACCTCTTGGAGCATTCGCACGAGGAGAAACCATCCAGGATGAATATTTATCAAAATTTTCTTTAGAGAGATTTAGTCCAATTTTAATTGCAGCTATTTTGATGTCAGCTTCAGTATCTAATTTAGGTAAAGGATCATTAGGTTTACTCATTTTGTAAGCTGTTGCTACGATATCTTTTATTACTCTGAAAATAACATCGATGAGTTTTTCACCATAATTATATATGATAAAGTCTTCAAAATCTTCCCAAACCTCATCCTTCTTATCTTCTCGTAGTAATATTAACCTTGTAATCCCTTCTGGATTTGTACAAACAGGAGGAGTTAGGTCTATCCTACTTGTAGTTCCCATCGAAAAATTGGTTTTATCAGCTGCAAAGGAAGCTGTCAATAAATGTATGGAAATATCGTTCAGAGAAACAATACTTTCAGCTCCTGACCCATCTATGGCAGCAGAATTAAAATCATCCTTGTTGCATGTTGATGGAAGAGGGTCAAAGATAGCAATAAGTTTAGAAAGATAATCTAAATCCTCTCGATAAGCTTCATCTGTTGACATTTCAATTGATTTGAATTTAGTATATACTTTTTCAAATTCTCTTTCTAGTGTTTTGTCGAAAAAAACTTGCATTAAAGAGCTCCTCCATTGACGTAAGTTAGGATATTATTAAAATATTTTTGGACTGTAGATTAAAAGTATTGAAAGTGATGGAAGTTTTTGTCGGAAGAAGAAGTCTAGAAGGAAGCTTCAGGGGGATAAAACACAAATTTTATAGTATGCTTTATAAAGGAATATCAATAAATCTATTTAGGGAAAAAGCCAATTGAAAAGCATTCGTGAAATCAAAGACTTCTTGTCTATGACCGAGGGAGAAAACATTTTGCGCCGATATTTTGTTATGAATGGATTTGATGGTGCCCTTACTGCACTTGGAATTATCTTAGGTTCTTTAATCGCTAGGAACTTTGCAAGTCCTGAACAACTCATCCTTTCTGGTATTGGTGCAAGTATAGCTATGGGAGTATCAGGCTTTTGGATCGCCTATCTAACTGAAAAAGCAGAAAGAACTAGAGAGAGAAAAGAATTGGAAAAAAGTATGGTTGCTGATCTTAATAACACTCGGATATCGAAAGCAAACTTCTGGACTTCAATAGTTATTGGTGCAGTAGATGGTTTATCTCCATTTATATTCTCGTTGATAGCAATTACTCCATTTTTCTTTGTGTTGGTAGGATTAACCATGCAAGTAGCTTACATTATCTCAATCTCTGTAATTACTGTTGAAGTGATTATTCTGGGACTTTTCCTTGGAGCAGTTTCGAAAGAAAACAAGATCTTCTATGCTATAAAGATCATTCCAGCAGCTCTACTGGTTGCTGGTTTAACATTTCTGTTAGAATTTCTTTTCTAACCTCTCCATTTTCTATTTTTGGATAAAACTAAAAAATACTAACGTTTACAAACTCTTATGTCCAAAAAAAAGCAAAAACAAAAACAAACTGATGTTATTATTGTTGGAGCTGGAATAGCAGGGTGTGTTTTGGCTTTTCATTTAGCTAATTCTAGGTTTGAAGTTAAAGTATTTGAAAAAGAAAAGCTAGATAACTTAGGACATGATTGGTGTGATTCAATAGAGAAAAAAGCTTTTGCTTACGCAAATATTCCTCCTCCTAAAGGTAAAGAAAGAAAGAATGACAGAGACCATTTAGTAATTCTATCTCCTGATTTCCAGAGTACTATTCATCTAAAACATTATGATTATTGGATTGTAGATAGAAAATTATTCCAAGAAAGATTAGTAGCACTTGCAGAGAAAGCTGGTGCAGAATTTAATTTTGGTGTTGAAATAGTTGAACCTATAGGAAGAGGACAATGGGTAGTAGGAGTTAAAACCAAAGAGGAACAAGTAGAAAATGCTCGTATTGTTATTGACTGTTCAGGTAAAGATAGGATTTTAGCTAAAAATATAGAAATTTTGGACTTAAACGTTGAAATGAAGAAAAAAGATAAAGTTAAAGCATATCGAGAATTACACAAAGTTACTGATGGGAAAATAGATTGGAAAAATATACCAATTGATAAAAATCTTCTATACTATCGCTATGGGTTTGAGAAAGGTTTCAGCTGGTTAAACTTTGAAGATAACAATCATCTAGAAGTAGGAGCAGGAGTTGGAAAAGGATATTCTGATAGATCTCCTAAAGCAATTGTAAATGATTTTATTAATTCTAAAAGTAATGTTGAAAATGAAAAAATACGTGGTGGGGGTGGAGATATACTAATCAGAAGACCTACAACTATGGTTTGGTATGGATTTCTAGCTGTTGGTGAAGCTGCTTGTCAAGTTGTACCTACAAACGGATGTGGAATAGGGCCAGCGATGATAGCCGCAAAAATGGCAGCTGAGGTTGCTGCAGATGCCTTGAGAAGAAAAGAAGTTTCAATAAACAGCTTATGGCAATATCAGGTTAATTTCATAGAAGAGAGAGGAAGGAATCATGCAGCACTAGACATGCTGAGGAAACATGCTCTTCTGTTTAGTGAAGAAGAATTTTCTTTTCTTTTAAATAAGGGAATTGTGACAAAGAATGACTTAGAACTCATGATTCAGGGAAAATATAAGAAAATAGGACTATTAAAAATGTTTTTGGCTTTTTTCAAGGGGATTAAAAGAATAAAACTAATGCTAAAAATGGGAAAAGCAGCAGTGATGTCTAATAGAATTTATAGCCACTATAAGAAAATGCCAAAGGAATATAATTCTAGAAAGTATTTTGAATGGCTACTTGGTCATATGTCTTTATTTGAGGAAATAGAACAAAAATAGTAATTTTTAGCAGTTAGATTTAAAAAAAGAGAACATTAGTGTATTTTATGAACAATGAATCGGAAAATTATCTGCGATTCATCTTCGAAAATATTCTTTGTTTAGAGGATAGTAGTGATGTTTCGATTCATTTGATAAACATTTTAGAGGGAGTGCAATGGGACATTATGGATTGCAACGATGAGATCAGATTTGTTTCTATTGACTATCGTTTAGAAGGAAGTGAGATTGATTCACCTAGTTTTCGAAAAATCTACAGTGGAGCAACAAGAAGAAAACTACCTATAATTCATCTACATAATGAGAGCGATGATATTTATGGGGCTTTCCAGCTTAAACCAGTAGCAAAAGTATGGAAACTATCTATTAAGGAGAAATTACAAGACTTAAGATTAATACCTTTTTCGAATGATCCCGATAGAGCACAGTATTTGCAAATAGAATTTCCAACAGGAATCTTCCAGATAAAGAGTATTTTCCAACTCTTTCCAACAGATAACTATTATCAATCCAATATAGAATATTCAAAGAAGTATGCTAAAGCTTATGAGAAATTCACTAAAATTGTTCCTTTTACAGTTGATAGAATTATCGATTTGCTTTCTACAGAAGAAATAGCACCATCATTCGAAGCATGGGAAGGAGATCCTGATAGGTATGACATACCTGGAGTTGATTCAGCAGATATAACTTCAGCTAGAAAACTAGCATCCGAACTACCAGCTGAAGAACTTAACATTCTTGTCAATCAAATAAGAGAAATTATGACAGACACAGATTGGGAGAATGATACTGATAATCTTACAATAGAAAGATTTTCGAAATTTCTCAAATATGTAAAAGAAATAAGGAAAATCAAGAAAAAGGAACCGCCAGAGGATTACTCTTTCATTCTAGAAGATGAAACTCCCTAAACTTTCAATATTCCTGCATTACATCTTGGCAAATCCAAGAATCGTGTTTTTAGATAGATTGCACCGAAATGAGCAGTAATTTATGCAGTGATAGCCCCACATATACAGAAGGTTTTTAAAGTTTATGTGATGACAAGATATCAGATAAACTCTACAAGTTTATTGGAAGGCGAAAAAAAATGAAAAGCAAGAAAATTCTCCCGTTGATGGTAGTACTTCTTCTGGGAATGGTCGCTATAGGAAGTTCAACAACTCAAGCTAAAGTAACTAAAATAGACTTTACAGCATGGGAATATATGTTTCCGCCTGCAGGTGTATTTGTTCCTCCAACAGTTTGGGTTTCTGATGATGGAGTCGTCCACTGGGATGATGCCATGTTTCCATTTATTGTATTTGGGGATATAGATGGAGTACTTCATGCAGGAATTAAGAGAATGAATATTGATCCAGTTACTAAGATTGGCCATGCTATTGGAACAAACTCTTTTATAGGAACATGGATGATAGATGATCAATTTTATGGATTAGATTTAGAATTCTCTGGAGTATCTGTTATGGTGCGTATTGATGGAATGATTTCTGGAGAAGCTGTATCTCATGGAACACTAGGTGGGTATAGTATCTTAATGAAGGCTACTTTTACACCAGCAGGTGGAATGACTCTTATTGAAGGGACATTTACAATACATCTATAGAATAAAACAATCAATAGAAATCAACTTCCTTTTCTTTTTTTCTTTCATACTTTGATTTTTCTAGTAAGAATTACAGCAACTAATAGAAATGGTAACAGAGATAGAAATGTCATCCTTGTTTCATCTGTGGTTGAAGGAGAATGTCCTTCTTTGATGGTGAAATCAAGTAGATTAGATGGGCTTTCCATCCATGTTTTTGGTGCATTAGGTGTTCCCTCTCTAATCATACTGGTTACAACATATACTTCCGCTATGTTATCTCCTTCACAAAGCAACTGTGCAGTAGAACCATCACCAGTAAGTATTAACTGTGTAATATTCCACCCATTATCATCATGAATAATGGTTACTACACCTAAGGAACGGGGAGATTCAGGCGTTTCTATTTCTAAAGTGAACTCATTAGGAACTGCATGTATTTCTTTTATTTCAACACCATAGTATCTATGCTTTATATCAGAAACTGAATAAGGAAATTCATAAACTAACTGTCTTGTAGCTGTCTGAAAGTCAGCATCACTAAAACCATAGAGATTGCCGTAAATTCCTGTTTCATCAATAGTACAAGCAGTAATAAAATCCAGAAAAATCTCATTAAAACTCATATTGTATCCATGATTTGACAAAACTTGCTCAATTGCCTGAGAACCATCAAGAGAATCAAGTGGAACTAAATCTCTAATGATTTGAATTCCATATTTCTCAGCTAGATAGAAAAGGAACATATAACCAGCTCCATAACTTGCATAAGAGAAATAATTTTCATCAAAGAAAAACAAAGACACAGAGGGATGAAGAGAAAATAGATATGAGGACATGGTTGTGTTTAAAGTCATCCCACCTTGCATAAAGGAGTTATTAGACATATAACCAGCATTATACATAGAAAATTCTGCTAATCCCTCAACAAAGAAAATTGCTTCGTCTAGATCATAATTGAACAAAAACAAATGGTTAGTCTCATGACACATAACAGCGATGGTATTAACGAGTTGCATTCCAGTAGCAACATAGACCATTTCTCTATTATTTGAATAAGAAGTACCAACTAACTCATTATGCTGTAAATAGTAACTCCCAACTCCTTGAACTAAGAAAACAGTTATTCGAGGATCATCATCAATATCACCTAAAGTTCCATCAGGACTTCCCATTAACTCAAAATTTTTTGGATACACGATTCTATCAAATTCATTCCTACAAATCTCGCTTCTTTCTATAGCTTGACTTTGACCCATAGAAACAATTGTTCTATTATCCATGTATATGTAACAATTGTCTCCAACTGCTAGCAAAGTAGCTCTTACTTGAAACCATTCATTGGTTTGAAGATTAGCTGTCCAAAAATCCTTTTGATCTCCGAAATTTTCATAGGATTGGAGCTCATTAGAAGTATCAGAAATCGTGTGCTCAAGTTCATAAACAGGTTTCTCATCTATAACAGTTATAGTTATCTCCCTGGGAGTTGAAGTAACGAAATTTGAACAAAAGAGGGGAAAAACAAGTATAGTGAAAATAAAGAAAGGGAGGATTTTTCTCATATTCTTCAGATACTTAAGTAGTGTAAACATTAATAAATGTAACTTGGGATTATTTTTTCTTTCTTCTTCTAAAAAGAACACCAACGAATAAACTGAATATTGAAAGCAATGGAACAAAAGCTGATGAACTCTCTTCAGTGGTTTCATATCTACCTTCGTAGAAGAAGTAATTCAAAGATTCAGATGGAACTTCAGTAAGAGCATACACAACACCAAATTCTGAAGGTGTATCAGGTGACATCAAACTTGTTATCACATAAGCTTGTTGAATATTGTCACCTTCAATGTAAAGAGAAATTTGTTCAGAATCTGCAGTATTGAAGTATTGAGTTACATTCCAGCCATAATCATCCTTAATTGCAATTGAAATACCCAAAGCATTAGGATAAGGATCATCTATCACAAAAGTAAAATTGTCATAATCTGTATAGATTGCTTTGGCATCAAACCCATAATAATAATGCTTCACATCATTTTTTTCGATAGGAAAGTAATAACCAATCGGAGTTTGAGTTTGAATTGTATAATCAACAGTTTCAAACCCATAAATACCATCAGCAAATGTTGTGTCGTCTAGAGTACATGCTGTTATCCAATCCAAATAAACATCATTGAATGTAAGATCAAATCCAAAACGGCTTAAGGCAACATCTACACTACTAGCTCCATCTGTATCAATAGAAACTAGTTCCTTAGTGAAATCATTGCCAAAACGGTTTGCTAAATAAGTTACAAACAAATATGCTTGACCGTAGCTAGCATCCCACAATTCCCCATATTCTCTTACAAAGTAAAGAAGAGAGAGTTCAGGATGATAAGTAAACGTTGTTGTTACTCCATCAATAACCCACCAGCTATGATATCCATTATAATCTACTGCATAATTTGCTAAACCTTCTAGCAAGAAATTAGCTTCATCAAATTCGTAATTTCCCCAAATCATGTGATTCAGCTCATGAGTAATTATACAATAGGTATCATAAAGTGAATGTTCAGAATCAACATAAACCATTTCTCTTAAGTTTGAGTAAGGATTGTAATGTTCGTCATCCTTATCATCATAATAACCTAAAACTGAGTTGTCACCATAATGCCTGCATAATGGTGCTAAAAATATAGTTATATGTGGATCTCCATCAATGTCACCTAAATTACCATCAGGACTACCAGCAACCTCAATTGCATTTGGGTAAATAGTTAAGTCAAATTCAAGACTAAGAGCTTCACATTTCGAAATAGAAGCATTCGCCCCTAGTAATTCGATAGTTTCATTAGCCATATAGATATAACTCCAATTTCCTTTAGCTAATAAGGTTCCTCTCATTTGAACCAGCTCTGGTACGTTTATCCAGAATAGAAATTGATCACCAAATTGCTCTTCAGAAAAACTATTGACTAGTTCAGTTTGACCAAAAGTATCCATCGTAAAGTAATTGACATCTGAAGTAATGTTGTTGATATTACGATTATTATTTGAAGAAGCACTTAAAATCCCGAATATACTAAAAGATAATTGTAAAATAATCAGAAACGAAGGAACTTTAGATTTCAGTTTAATCATAAACAATAAGACTAAAACATTAATAAGAGTTGACTAAATAAAAAAGAACTTGATTCCTGAATTCAGCTAAGAGAATATTAGAAAACTAAAGTGAACATATTTTTTCTGCGAGTTCTCTTAGATCTTTCATGATCTCAGGATTATCAGGGACTGTTAAATTATCTCCTCCAGTTCCATGAACTACACCTAAATTTTCTCCTTTAAAATATCTAATCATGTGGTCTATTGATTCAATTGCTGTATAAACTCCTGATCCTTGTGCATTTGTGTCTCCATATACGAAAATGCTGGCAAACTTGTGCCCGTTAAGAGAATGCCCTCCTTGAACATGTAAAGCCACTAATCTATCTATAAACAGCTTCAACTGTGCTGAATAGTTAAACCAATAAATTGGTGATGCAAAAACTATTACATCTGAGTCTAGAACAGAAGGATATAATCCATTCATAACATCATTTTGAACACATCTTAAAGGAAACTCCTTGTAACACCAAAAACAACCTTGACATGGTTTGATGTCATAATCATTAAGATTTAGAATTTCTACTTCATGCCCCTCTTGAATTACTATTCGTGATAATTCTTGAATAAGAAAAAAAGTATTACCTTTCTTCCTAGGACTTCCGTTCAAGATGAGAATTCTAGACATATGATATTAAGTCTTTTAACCTTTATAAGGGTTATTTGGCTAACTTGGAAAGTATAGTCTTAAATACACAGTTATCCTTATTTCCATGTATTCAAGGTGTTAAAAATGAGCAAAACATTAATCGCATATGGAACCAGATTTGGTGCAACAGCTAAATCATCAGAAGTAATTGCTAGAGAATTAAAAGAAAAGTTCAATCATGAAGTGGAAGTAGTCAAACTTTCAAGTGAAACAGAAAATGTAGATTTATCTAGTTTTGATAATGTAATCGTTGGATCAAGTTTAGCTAAGTTCAGCTGGACAAAAAGAGCTAAGAAATTTCTAAAAAATGATTTTAGTGGAAAGAAATTGTTTGTCTTCATTTCATCAGCTGGTATAACTTATCCTGCTTTAGAAAAAGGTGAAATGGAAAAATATGAGAAGTGGAAAGGTCGTTTTCTTGATAAAGTTGTTAAGAAAAACGCTAACATTGAACCAACATTAACAGCTGTTTTTGGAGGATGGATAGAAAACAGAGGAAAACCTGGAACTTATAGTACTCATAACTGGAAAGAAGAAGATATGGTAAAGTGGGCAGAAGAAATAGGAAAACTAACTAGTTAGTTAATTACTTTTTCTATAATAATTTTTGAAGTAGAATCAATGAAATCATTGTTGAAAACTAAATTAAGGAATACATTTCTAGAGCTTTAATTACAGATGAATTCAAATTTGTCCATTCATCAATCATTTCTTGTTGTAGTTGTTTACCTTTCTTTGTTAAACAATAATATCTCCTCATTCTACCTTCAAAAAGTACAGTTTCCATTGACACAAGATCTTTTGATTTTAACCTTGTGAGTATATTATATATTGTACCATCAGACAAAGGAGGTTCAGATCTAGGAAAAAGAGAACGAATTGTCTGAAGAATATCGTAACCATGCCTCTTATTCTCCAATAGAACAAGAACTAAAAACTCAAGTAATCCTCTAGAGAGTTGTACTTTCCAAGCTTTTAGTAGAGGATTCTCTTGTTCATCAACATTCATTTTCAACTCTCCCTTCCTTTACTTCTTTGTCTACTTTTTATTTGATTCTTTGTATCAAAGTCTATAAGAAGAAAGGATAGTATGAATCCAACAACTATAGGTTCAAGATAAAACGGAAACCATGAAATTTGAGCTACCCAACGATAAGACATGGAAGGTATAATTATTGAAATTTCTTCACGAAGCACCGTTGAAAGATACTCAAGAATTGTTGAATGATACTCAAGAATTCCTGAGCTTTTAGCTTCTATTACAAAGTACCATAAGGCTTGAGTCACGTTGTACTCTTCTCTTTCAACAACAAAAACAGTAGGAGCTGCGAGAGAGCTAAAAAATCCCTGTTTAAAGAAGGATTTAAAGCTTTCTCCCTGATTTTGCCATGTGACTTGCCAACTTCCATTTACTACAATATTAGTTATATTAACAACAGAACCATTTGAATCATAGTCCCAAAGTGTGAAACTGACATAGTCATAGAAAGAAACATAGATTTTTCCCTTTCTAGGTATCCATACTCTTTCATTAATCTTATATAAGTCATTAATCTGATCATACTCAGGCATAAAATCAATTTTCAAAGTAGTTTCCTGTGGTTGAGATCCGAGAAGAGAAACTCCAACCAAGAAAATTAGAATAACTGAGATATATTGCTTACCTACTTTTCTAAAACCAAATTTTAGTCTGTATTTTTTGTTCTCTCTTTTGAAAATTAAGATGCATGAAATGGTCCACAATAATATTAAAATGATACATACTATTATTGCATACCATTCTTTTTCCTCATTACCTTTGAGAGTAAACTTAACTCCAAAAATAATACTAGTTCTATCAACTCCAAGGAAATCGAAGCTAAAAAATATCAAATTTCTGAAAAGAACACCAAATTGTACACAAATGGATGTAACGCCTAATAGCCAAGTCTTTACTGTTACATTATTGGTTAGTATTGTACTAATTCCCAATAATATTACAAGCAAGCCAATTCCTGGTTGAGGGACAACGAAACTTATTAGTACAAATACAAATACAAGTCCTTCTAAACTGTCTATCAAATATGTTCTATTTTCTTTTCTTAATTTTGCAGAGTTATTTTTCACGTATTTAATGGTATACAGGATTGCTGTGGTAGATAAGTAAAACAATAATAAGAGCCATCTCAATAAACCTTCTATAACTAAGAACTTCATATTTTGTTTCCAAACAAAAGGGAGTAAAAAACCAACTTTTGAATATAAATAGCTGAACATGCTTACACAGATTAATACTAAATACCAATATATTCCCAGTGTTGCTTTGTTTTGTATTCTATTTCTCAGATCATATGTTGATAAACTCTTTGAGAAATATCTATTGAGAATCCATACTAAAACGTTTAAACAGAACAGAGTCCCCAATAATCCATTTATTCCACTACTGATTTGCATAAGTGCTTCAGCAGAAGGAATACTTAAAGCATGACCGTAAATAAACTCCCAAAAAGTCAAAAATGAAAAACCAAAACCAAATATAGTTAGAAAACTAAGGGAAAAGATTACATTATAGAATAATTGAGCAAGATATCCATCACGATTAAATTCAATCATTTGTTCATTACAAAATTGTTGCGGAGTTCCAAAGTTTTGCTCGAGAGATTCTAGATTTTTAAGATCCATTTCACTAATATAATCTGTTAAACTTCCAGCAGCTTCATCTAGAGTTTGCTTAATTGTACTATTTGGTGCACCTCGTTTTATCAATTCTTTTAATAACTTCTTTAGAAATGTACTCTTAATTTTTTCCTGAGAAACTGTATTCATTTGTCACAACTCAAGATTTAAGTATACATTTCGGTAAAAGGTATATATACATTTCGGTAAAAGGTATACATTAAGTTGTCGATTTGTTTTATTTATCGCCTATTTAATTCGATATAAAGTTAATCATTCGTGTTGTATAACTATTAATAGGTTACTAAGTAAGCAGACGAAATTGAAAAATAAAGTAGGAGCTGCTCACGAGTTCACGAAAGAGAGTTTTAATTTTTCCAATTTTCTATAGCTTTTTCAAAGTTAGTAGTAAAACCATTATGAGCTGTAAACAAGATAGATATGTTATCGAGTTGAGATAGCATTTCAATAGATTTTAGTTGTTTTTTAAAATCTAAACTGATTATTCTGAGAAATGGTTTGACTACACTTTTATTCAATCTAAGAGCATTACCTGTAAACAGGTATTCTTCATCGACTATGTAAGCAGTATGTCCTAGACGCACGTTATGAAACTTGGTTAAACTTGCCAGAGGCTTTCTAACCGTCGTTTAAGTGGATCCCCTCACGTGCGTTGAGGGGAAGTCATGAAGACAGTGTTAGTTAGTGGGCTATCAGCACAGAGCTAGCTAGGCTCCCCGTTT
>DXJF01000015.1 GCA_019057375.1 Candidatus Heimdallarchaeota archaeon | reverse complement strand
TTCGTAATTTTAAGACTAAAATAAATGAAATAAAAATAGTAAAGGGTTACTAATTTTGTTCTTCGTCCGCTACTTGCGCTTCATCTACCTGTTCTTCGCCTACTTGCGCTTCATCTACCTGTTCTTCGCCCTCTTGCGCTTCATCTACCAGTTTTTTACTCTTTTGCACTATTTTTAAGAATTGTTTACCAGTTTTCTGCATTTCTTTTACGAGTTCTTCGCCTTTGCCTATCTTGTATTTGCATGGAGTTGGAAATCGATCTGCTCCTCTTTTTAATGCATCGAGAGTTATATAGTAGTTTTCAACAGAAGTTCTAACAGTAACTAGTTCTTGTCCCTCTTTTACTCTTGCAGCTCTATCTGTTGGTTTTCCAAAAGATCTTCTCATTCCATCTTGAATTCTATCAGCACCTGCTACTGCCATCATTTTATTTTCTCTTAGAATGTGATGTGGATGTATTCTAATTGTCATGTGATAGTTTTCAACTCCTAAGTGTCTTTGAAGGTGCCTATTAACTGCGATTCTTGTAGCTTCTAGAGCAGTATGTCTAATCTGACATCTATCCTTTGAAACAAGATGAACATGTAAAGGAAAATCCCCTTTTCTGTTTCCAGAATCATATGCCCTGATTCTTGAGTCAGGTACTCCTCTAACATACTTTCCGACTCTTGTATTTGCTGGTCCTGTTACTTTTGTATAACATCTCGCTGGTCTTTTACCCATTTTTTTCAACCTTACCTTATCTAGCTGATAGAGCAATTCTCTCTATCTCTTGTTTCTTCTTAACTGCTGCGCTAGCCTGATCGCCAGTTGCTGCAACTACTAGTTCCTCAGCAACAACTTCTTCAACACTTTTAATGTTATTAAAGCTCTTTTGCTTTATCGCATTAGCCATGAATCGTAATGATAAGTCAACCCTTCTCAGTGGTGATACATCAACTGCTATATGTTGTGCTACTCCACCATAAGTTAAACGAGTTGTTTCTTCTCTTGGTGCCACATTACAAATTGCATCTACAAGAACTTGGACAGGATTCTTTCCAGTTCTTTCGCCTATAATCTCAAATGCAACTCTAACAATGTTTATTGCTCTTTGCTTCTTTCCGGCATTCTTTCCCTTTTTCATTAATTTGTTGATGAATCTTTCAACGATATTCATTTCTGCTTTCTTGAAACGTTGAACTTGGTATCTTCCACCAGAATGAGGAAAATATACTGGTTTAAGAGAAATATATCTTTTTAGCCCTACGTCAGATACCTCTACTTCACTTAGATCCCATTTACCGAAGAGCTTGATTTCGTCACTCATTTTGAATCCTCTTCAACTAATTTAGCAAAACCAGCTATATTTAAAAATCTAATGTTGAAAGACAGATTGAATTAGAATTACTTATTTGAAAAAAAAAATAATCCCTCCAATTGTAACTTAAACGTCTAATTTCATCATTACCCAAGGAGCGAGCAAAATTATTACAGGTCCAAGAACACCATATCTTATCAAATCTAATGTTAACTCAATCCAGAACCATGATACAGCATCAATTATTAAATCAAACAAGAATGATAAACCAAAGTAGAAAGCTGCGAAGAAAGCTGCTCCAATTAGTATTCTAACCAGATATTTCCACCATTTGTCAATATTATTGTGAAAACCAATAAGTTTTCCTTCAATAGAATAGGAGATAGAAACTGTTGTAAATAGGATCATTAGTTTTAAACTATCGGATATTAATTCTAGATCATTAGGAACTCTGCCGTAATTTAAGAATATGATAGGAACAGCAAAAAGAACAAGTACTAACAAACAAATAAGAATCTTTACAGTAATTGATCTTTCATCAATGAATTTCTCAAGTGAATCTTTAATCAGCATATATATTGCAAGAATAAGTAATCCAATCCCAAAACCCAAAATGACATCAGTAAACCAATGAACTCTTAAAAAAATTCTGGAGAACCCTATCAAGAGTGGTAAAATTATTGATACAACTATCATTGCTCTTTTAATGAAAATCCCAAGTGGCCCCCAAAAAGTCGTGCTTAATTGTGCATGACCACTTGGAAATCCCAATGACTTTTCATCTATTTTTTCATACCATAAAGTTTTGCTAGGTCTTTCAAGTCTGAAGCTAGCCTTTGTTGTCACACTTACAGTGACAGAAGTCAATAAAAGTGCCATTGTTCTGTATGCCATTTTTTTATCCCAGAGATAATATAGAAGTAGAAGAGCACCAATATAAACTAACGATTCTCCTAGATAAGTTACTATGTAGAATATCGTATCCCCTGTTTTGCTACTTATATCATAAAAAAATCAGTTATGTTGTCATCAACAAAGTTAGCTCTATTTGGAGGATAATAGATATAAACGATTACAAGTGCAGTAGTAATCAAAGCAACCCCTATTGTAATCATTACCAAAGCGATTACGTTTTTCTTCTGCATAATGTCTAATAAATATTCTTGGAATTAATTAAAGCTTTTGTGATTGTTTTCCTCTAAGAAGTGCATTATATTCGCATTATTTATGTGGTGTTATTTCCGGCAATATCTTTGTAAACACCTTTCTCGAAGCTTCTATTAGCTTTTTTTCATAACCTACTTGAAATAGCAATTTAATTAATAGATTTTTCCACTCTCACCATCTAATTGATACTATAATTATTGGGGAAAAAATAAAATAGGATTATTAGAAGTACAGAGCTGTGATCAAAATGAGTATGTATAAAGATCTTGAAGGGAAAAGAGTTGTGGTTACTGGTGGAGCTAGTGGTATTGGATTGGCAACTGCCCAACGATTTGTTAATGAAGGTTCAAAGGTTGTTATCATTGATTGGAATGAAGAAAATTTAACTAAAGTTTTATCCCTTATTCCTAATCTCAAAGGAGGGGTGTATGCTGATGTCAGTAATCCAGAAGATGTTAAACTTGCGTTTGAAAAGATAGATGAAATTCTGGGGGGTATTGATATTCTAATTTCGAATGCAGGAATAAGTTATCGCAGCCCATTTTTGAATATTGATTATGAACAATGGTCCAAAGTTCTTCGCGTAAATTTAGATGGAATGTTCCTTTGTTCCCAAGAAGCAATAACAAGAATGAAAAAACAACAATCAGGAATTGTTTTGTTAACCGCTTCCACAAATGGTATTGAGGGGCATCCACTATATGCGGATTATAATAGTTCAAAAGCAGGAGTTATCCTCCTAACCAAATCGTTAGCTCTAGAATTTGCTCCATGGTTACGAGTAAATGCTATTTGTCCAGGTTATGTTCTTACACCTATGCAAAAGGCAGAATATACACCTGAAATGCTAGAAGTTGTTAATTCAAAGATACCTTTAAACCGTCATGCAGCACCAGAGGAAGTTGCTAGTTTATTCGCATTTTTATCCTCATCAGAAGCAGCATATATTACAGGACAAGCAATAGCTATCGATGGTGGAGAAACAGCTGGACCATATACACCATTAGATGAGTAATTGGGGAAATTATTAAGATAAGAACAATTAAAGGAAGTGGAAAACCTATGGATAATAATAACAATCGGATTTTAAACATGATTTCATTGGAGGGTAAGGTTGCACTCGTTACTGGTGCAGCATCGGGTATCGGGTTAGCAACCGCAGAACTTCTTGCAGATGCGGGTGCTATTGTAGTATTAATTGATATTAATGAAATGGATGGTATTAATGCTGCTGATCAGATTAAGGAGTCAGGAGGAAAAGCTAAGTTCTTCTTATGTGATGTAACTTCTGATTCTGATTGTAAGAAAACTGTTGAAGCAATTCATGAAGAATATGGGAAACTTAATATTCTTTTCAATAACGCAGGTGTGATTCGTCGAAAAACTGTTCTAGATTTAGAGGAAGAAGATTGGGATTTAACAATTGATGTTAACTTGAAGTCGATTTTTTTGCTTTCTCGACATGTAATCCCTATTATGATTAAAAGCAGCGGGGGGAGTATTATCAACAATGGATCTGGTTGGGGGATCAAGGGTGGATCCGATGCTGTTGCTTACTGCGCTGCAAAGGGGGGTGTTGTGAATATGACTCGAGCTATGGCAATTGATCATGGAAAACATGGGATTAGAGTCAATTGTGTATGCCCTGGAGATATCGATACACCACTCTTGCGAGGAGAAGCAAAACAATTAGGTGTTGATGAAGAAGAGTTTATGCAAGAAGCTGCAGACCGTCCTCTCAATCGAGTGGGTGATCCCTTAGATGTAGCTAAAGCAGTCCTTTACCTAGCTAGTGACTTTTCAAGTTGGGTAACTGGTACTTCCATAATCGTTGATGGCGGAGGTTTAGCTTAGTTTGAATTTCAAAAAATTACAGACTCGTTTGTCTCGGAGGTATAAATTATGGATAAACAGAAAAAAATAGTTCATCCTTACATTCCAAATTCTGTTCCAGAAATAAAACAACAAATGCTAGAAGAGATTGGTATAAGCGATATTAACACCCTTTACGAAGACATTCCTGAAGATTTGAGGTTTACAGGTGAGATGAATTTACCAGATCCTCTCATTTCAGAATACGCCCTAAAACGTCACGTTGATCAAATTCTATCAAAAAATCAAACATGTCAAGAAAATCTTAGTTTCTTAGGAGGAGACTGTTGGCAACATTATGTTCCAGCAATTTGCGATGAAATCAATCAACGCTCGGAATTTTTAACCGCTTATGCAGGTGAGCCCTACGAAGATCATGGAAGATTTCAAACACTTTTTGAATATGCTAGTATGATGGGAGAACTTCTAGATATGGATGTTGTAAATGTACCAACATATGAT
Organism: Candidatus Heimdallarchaeota archaeon; assembly: GCA_019057375.1. Lineage (GTDB taxonomy): Archaea > Asgardarchaeota > Heimdallarchaeia > Heimdallarchaeales > Heimdallarchaeaceae > UBA460. The sequence continues at coordinate 28,880 of DXJF01000015.1, read as the reverse complement.
TGGGGACAAGCTGCTAGTACTTCTATAAGAATGGCTGCAAGAATTACAAGACGCACTGAAGTATTAGTCGCAGAATCAATCTCACCAGATAGATTGTTAATAATCAGAAATTACTGTAAACCAATTATAAAAATTGAATTGGTCAAATATGATAAAAAAACTGGAAAACTTGATATTGATGATTTAAAAGCAAAAATATCATCTAATACAGCAGGTATCTATTTTGAGAATCCTTCATATCATGGTTGTATAGAAGATCAAGGTAAGATTATCTCAGATATTGCTCATACACATGGTGCATTAAGTCTTATTGGAGTTGATCCAATTTCTTTGGGAATATTGATTCCTCCAAGTAACTACGGAGCAGATATTGTTTCAGGTGACATCCAAGGATTAGGTATGCATATGCAATATGGTGGAAGTCTTGCAGGTTTTATTGCGACTAGGGATGAAGAAAGGTTTGTGATGGAGTATCCTTCACGTCTTTTTGGGATAACCACTACAGCAGTTGAGGGTGAACATGGTTTTGGTGATGTAACTTATGACCGAACATCCTTTCATGATAGAATTGAAGGCAAGGAGTTCATTGGTACAGCAGCTGCTTTGTGGGGGATTACTGCAGGTGTGTATTTGGCGCTAGTTGGACCACAGGGCATTCAAGAATTAGGAAAATTAATCATGCAAAAGTCACAATATGCTATGAAGAAACTTTCAGAGATTGAAGGAGTAAGCATTCCATTCTATGCGTCATCTCACTTCAAAGAATTTGTTGTAGACTTTAGTACCTCTAGTAAAATGGTTAAAGAAGTGAATAAGGCTTTACTAGAAGAAGGCATTTTTGGTGGAAAAGATATTTCAAAGGAGTTTCCAGAATTGGGGAACTGTGCTGTTTATTGTATTACTGAGATTCATACCAAGGAAGACATTGATAGACTTGTCCATGCGGTGGATGAATGTTTGAAAAAGGAGGAACCAAAATGAACAGGAAAAACAAAGTAAGAAATTTCCACCAAGCTAAATGGGATGAACCGGTAATTTTTGAATTAAGTAACAAAGGAGAACGGGGTATTCTATTTCCTGAGATTGAGAAAGAGATAGAAATGGATATTGGCGATGGAATCTCTAATTTACCAAAAAATATGGTAAGAGAACAACCTCCTAATCTACCAGAGCTTTCTCAAATGCAAGTCCTAAAACACTATCTTCGATTATCACAGCAAACCCTAGGAGCTGATTTGAATGTTGATATTGGCCAAGGAACATGTACGATGAAATATAGTCCAAAAATAAATGAAAAATTAGCTACATCTTCAAAGTTTACTGAACTTCATCCATCACAAGATGAAACCACTGTTCAAGGAATTCTAGAAATAATCTATAAACTAGACTTATTTTTGAGGGAAATTTCAGGTTTAGACAAATTTACATTTCAACCAAGTGGGGGAAGCCAAGCAATATTCGCTATTGCTTCTATTATTCATGCTCACCATGAAGCATCAGGTGAATCAGAAAAACGTGATGAGATTATTACTACAATGTTTTCCCATCCTTCAGATGCTGCTGCACCAATTGTTAAAGGTTACAAGATAATAAATATTTATCCAAATGAAGATGGATTACCTGCTGTTGAAGCTTTAGAGAAAGCTGTTTCTAATCGTACTGCAGGACTATTAATCACCAACCCAGAAGATACAGGAATTTTTAATCCTAAAATAAGAGAATTTACACGAATTGTCCACGAGATTGGAGGAGTGTGTGGTTATGATCAAGCTAATGCTAATGGAATTTTAGGAATTACTAGAGCAAAAGAAGCAGGATTTGACCTTTGTTTCTTTAACCTACACAAGACCTTTTCTTCTCCTCATGGATGTGGTGGCCCAGCAGCTGGAGCTCTTGGCGTAACTGAAGAATTCATAAAATATCTACCAACTCCTTTAGTTGAATTTGATGAGAGTAAATACTTTTTCAATTACGACGTTCCCAGAAGCATAGGTAAAGTTAGAGCTTTTTATGGAGTAGTTCCCGCGATATTGAAAGCATATTCTTGGATTATGAGTTTAGGTAGTAAAGGATTAAGAGAAGTATCTGAAATCGCTGTACTCAATAATAACTATCTATTAAAGAAGGTGTTAGAACTTCGTGGTGCAAGTGCGCCTTATGCAGAGGGAAGACACCGAATTGAACAAGTTCGTTATAGTTGGGATGAGCTTTACAGGGAAACTGGAGTTACAACAGAGGACATAACTTGTCGCATGGTTGACTTTGGTTTTCACATGTGGTCTAGTCATCATCCTTTCATTGTTCCTCAACCTTTTACTCTAGAACCTACTGAATCTTACTCCAAAGCTGAGATTGATGAATATATTGCTGGACTAAAGAAGGTTGTAGAAGAAGCGTATGAAAATCCAGAAATAGTTAAGACTGCTCCTCATAGAAGTGTTGTTCATAAAATTGATGTAGATTCATTAGATGATCCAACAAGATGGGCTATTACGTGGAGAGCATACTTAAAGAAGAGTAAAAAGTAAGAATTACAAAAGATGATTTGAGATGAAAAAAGTAGGTTTAATTGTAAACCCCATTGCAGGTATGGGGGGTAAAGTTGGACTTAAAGGAACTGATGGGCAAGCCATCTTGGCAGAAGCTAAACGTATGGGTGCTGAACAAGTATCTCCGCAGCGTACTGTTAAAGCATTAGAAAGACTTATTCCACTCAAGAATGCAATTGAACTCATTACCTATCCTCAAGAGATGGGAGAAGAAGTAGCAAATCAATGTGGTTTTAATCCTAAGGTTATAGGTTCCATTACTCAAGGAATGACTTCATCAGATGACACTAAACAGGCATGTAAAGATTTGTTTAAGATGAAAATCGACCTTTTACTTTTTGCTGGAGGGGATGGAACTGCAAGAGATATTTACAATTCAATTGGAAATGAAATTGTAGTACTAGGTATTCCAACTGGTGTTAAAATGCATTCATCTGTTTTTGCCTACAATCCAATGAGAGCTGGAGACTTAGCAATGATTTACCTTCAAGGAAAAGTGAAAGAGCTAAAAGAAGCTGAAGTTATGGATATTGATGAAGAAGCATTTAGAAAAGGGTTTGTATCTGCAAAACTATACGGTTACTTGAGGGTTCCATTTGGGAGAAGGTATATTCAGGGATTAAAAGCAGGGAGTCCTCCAACTGAAAAATATTCTCAAGAGGCGATAGCTCAAAAAATTATAGATGATATGGAGGACGATTGTTTCTATATTATTGGACCAGGCACTACTACCAGAACTATCATGGAAAAATTAAACCTTGATTTTACTCTGTTAGGTGTAGACCTTCTTCATAGAAAGAAACTGATAGAAGAAGACCTTAATGAGAAAAAATTGCTGGAACATATAAAAGGAAAGAAAGCAAAATTAGTTATTACTCCTATTGGGGGGCAAGGTTTCTTATTTGGTAGAGGTAATCAACAATTAAGTCCAAATGTGATTAAGGAAGTTGGAAAAGATAATATTATTGTAATAGCAACAAGCCATAAAATCAATTCATTAAATGGTCATCCGTTTTTAATAGATTCAGGAGATACCGAGCTAGACCGGCTATTGAGTGGTTATGTTATTGTCATTACTGGATATCAAGAAAGTGTTGTTTATAGAGTAACTTCGTGAAAAACTGTCTTAACACCCTGTCCTTTATGTTTCTATGAGTTTAAATACTGATTTCAAGTTAATATTATAAGATGTCCCGTTATGCAACGTTGCTTTTACTTCTAAAACACATGGGATTTGTTAATGGGAGAGTACAGTTTCAAAAATTGATCTTCCTTTTGGAAAAAAATTATCATATTAAGACAGAATATGACTTTATTCCATTCAAATTTGGTCCTTATTGCCAAGTTGTACAACAGGACATCCAACACCTTATTGATTATGGGTATGTAGAACACGAGGAAGTTGAAAAAGCTAGTTCAGAAGTTCTCCACCGCTATCAAATTACTGAATATGGAGAACAATATTTGTTAGAAAACGATTTTGGTGAGATATATGACCAAGTTATTCAGGATCTTTGCTATGATTTCAAGAATTACAGCTTACGTCAATTGATTGAATATGTATATGATAACTATCCTGAGTTTACAACTCATTCACAAATCAAGGAAGAATATTTCAATCTTAAACCAAAACAAGAAGATTTCACTTCTGCAGATAAACTTCTAGAGAGAAAACCGATCATAACTCCTTCTTTCGTTAAATGGCTAGATGAGGAGATTAAAGAAACTACTAGAAGGTTAGAGGTTTCTGATGTCCCCACTGAAGAAAAAGCAGATGAACTCCTAATAGATGATTTAGTTATTGAAATGCTAGATATTGCTTATGAAGACGTTGCAACAAAAGCACAGGAAATATCTACAAAAATCATGCTAGAGAGTTATGGTGAGTCAGGCGACATCAATAATAAGATTTATTTCATTTTAGAAATTCTTGAAACTCTGTTAAGTACTCTTCAAGAAAAGGACATCATTGGTATTTACACAGAGTTTTCAAATACTAAAACTAATATTCAAATGCTAGATGAACTCATTGCATTGCATAGAACATCACTAAAATCAGATCTTGTAAGACTTTTGTTCGAATTTATTGAGGATGTAGGATTTTTCTTAGATAGTATTGATAGTATAATATCACTCTAAAATTATATAAAAAATAAGAAAAAAGAAGAATGTTAGTTCTTCAATGTAGCGTGAGCTGTAGCAAGACGAGCTATTGGTACTCTAAATGGACTGCAAGATACATAATCTAAACCAATTCTGTAACAGAAATCTATAGATTGAGGATCCCCGCCCTGTTCACCACATATGCCTAGTTCGATATTTGGGTTTGTAGCTTTTCCATCTTCTACACACATCTTCATTAATCGTCCGACACCTGTTTCTTCAATTGAAACAAATGGGTCATCTTTGAGTATTCCTTGTTCCATGTATTTGGAGATAAAAGTACCAGCATCGTCTCTACTAAAGCCTAATGCCATTTGATGAAGATCATTTGTTCCAAAACTAAAGAATTGAGCACCTTTTTCTCCACCTGCAATTTCGCTGCTTGTCAAAGCTGCTCTTGGTACTTCAATCATAGTTCCAACAAGATACTTGAATTCAATACCATCTTCTTGCATCACTTCCTTGGCAACACGGTCAATAATTGTTCTTTGGTGTTCGAATTCTTTTTGGAACCCTACAAGAGGAACCATTACCTCAGGAAATACTTCTTTGCCGCTTTTGATAACTTTAGCGGCTGCTTTGAATATTGCACGAGCTTGCATTTCTGTAACAATTGGCATAGTAATTCCGAGTCTGCAACCTCTCAGACCGAGCATAGGATTTTGTTCTTTCATTTCTCTTACAACTTCTAGCATATCAGTTGTTTCTTTGAAATCCTCATCCTTCTTACCCGCTAGTTTTGCTTCAAAAATCTCAGTCATTAATTCTTCTTCACCTGGCAAGAATTCATGTAGAGGAGGATCAATCAAACGTATAATAACAGGATAACCTTTTGAAACGTCAAATATACCTCTAAAATCCTCTTCTTGAACAGGTTCTAATTGATCTACATAGTGTTTGCGATCTTCATCTGTTTTAGCTAAAATCATTCCTCTTACTAAATCTAAGTTATCAAAAAACATATGCTCTGTTCTGCATAAACCAATTCCTTTTGCACCAAATTCAAGTGCTTTCTTGAACTGATCTGGTTTATCAGCATTTGCTTTTACGCCAATTTTTGCTGTTTCATCACACCAATCCAAAATAGTTTTCATTGATTTTGGTAATTCAGCGGGACGTGTGGGTAATTTATCAGAATATATAGACCCATCATCACCATCTATAGTAATCCAATCGCCTTCTCTAACTACTAAACCACTTGCAGTAAGTTCGCGTTTCTCTATATCAATAGATATTCCACCCTTTTCACTACCTACAATACAAGCTTTGCCTATTTGTCTAGCAACAATTGCAGCATGACTAGTTAGACCACCTTTCATTGTCAGAATACCTTTGCTTGCAGCCATTCCATGGAAATCTTCAGGAGTGGTTTCAACTCTTATTAAGATCACATCTTGGCCTTGTTCAGATATTTCTTGTGCTCTATCTGCATCAAAAATCGCTTTACCAGTTGCAGCAGCAGCACCAGCAGCTAATCCAGTACCAAGAAACTTATCCTTTATGTGATCCTTGATTTGTTTTACTGGTGCATTTGAATCTATTTTACCCCAATCTATAGAGGGGAACAGGGCGTTTTCTACATCACTTGGCTCTATTCTAAGGATTGCTTCTTCCTTGCTTATTGCGCCTTCTTTTACCAAATCATAAGCAATTTGGCTTGCAGCAATACCTGTTCTTTTTCCATTTCTGGTTTGAAGCATGTAGAGTTTACCTTGTTGGATAGTGAATTCCATGTCTTGCATATCTCGGTATCTTTGCTCTAACAATTCAGAAATCTCAAATAGCTGTTTGTATAAATCTGGCATTATAGCTTTTAGATCTTCAATTGGAACTGGAGTACGAATTCCTGCTACAACATCTTCTCCCTGTGCATTTACTAGATATTCACCATAAAGTTTTTTCTCACCATCAGATGGATTACGTGTAAATGCAACTCCTGTTGCAGATGTTTCTCCGAGATTACCATAAATCATTGTCATAACATTAACTGCAGTTCCGAAATCATGTGGAATACCTTGGTGATTCCTATAATCAATTGCTCTTCTAGTATTCCAGCTTCTGAAAACAGCTCGAATAGCATCATCTAGTTGTTTCCTTGGGTCTTGAGGAAATTCCTCTCCCATATGCTCTTTGTAAATCACTTTGTACTTCTGTATTAATTTCTTAAGCTCATCAGCTGGTATTTCTGTATCGTTTTCTACACCTAATTCTTGTTTGAGCTTTTCCAGCTCTTTCTCAAAATGTTCTTTGCTAACACCTTTCACAACATCAGCATACATGTACATGAAACGTCTATAAGAATCATAAGCAAATCTCGGATCATTAGAGATATTAGCTAATCCTTCAACAGAAACATCATTCAAACCTAGGTTTAACACTGTATCCATCATGCCTGGCATAGAAATTCTCGCCCCTGAGCGAACTGATACAAGTAATGGATTTTCATTGTTACCTAATTTTTTGCCCATATGCTTCTCTAAAGCTTCCAAAGTTTCTTCTACTTCTGCCTTTAATCCTAATGGATACTCCTCATTATTTGCTAGAAAATGAAGACTTGCTTGAGTAGAAACAACAAATCCTGGTGGTACAGGTAAGCCTAATGAGGTCATTTCGGCTAGATTAGCGCCTTTTCCACCAAGTAAGTTTTTCATATCTGCGCTTCCTTCGCAGACTTCTTTATCGAAAAATTTGTAAACATATTTTTCTGTCATTGAACTGACACCTTCGTCTTAGACTTTCAACAATCATGTTTTTAAGCTTATGATTTATCAAATTTTCTTTCGTAAGACAAAACTTAACAAATATCTTGAAAAACAAACATGTGATAAACAAACTAATTTTACTTACAAATGATGATGGAATAAAATCTTCAGGTCTTAATTCATTAAGGGATGAATTAAGTAAAATTACAAAAGTTGTATGTTTTGCACCTGCTGAAGCTAGTTCCGCTGTTTCAAAAGCACTAACTTTTCACAAACCCATAAGATTTTTTCCAGTAACTTATGATGATGGAACAATAGGATATAGTACAACTGGTTCTCCAGCTGATAATGTATTAGTTGGATTTCATGTTTTAAAAAGAAAACCAGATATCGTTGTTAGTGGAATAAACTATGGGGATAACTCCTCAATTCACTCTATACTCACCAGTGGTACTTGTGCTGCGGCTTTTGAGGCATACTTCAACAATGTTCCTGCAATAGCATTCTCAGCAGATCTTTCAGATGATTCTCAGATGATAGACCAAAGAGGTATTGATTTTGATAAAATTGCCAAAATTTCTGCAGAAATTGTTGCTGTAGTTTTAGAATTGAACTGGCCCAAAGATTTAGCCTTTCTAAATGTTAATTATCCAAAGGAAATATCTGATGAAACTAAGGTACATATTACAACTCCAACTCTTTATAAATACAATAATTTTATGGTTGAGAAGAAGGATCCACGTAAACTTACTTATTTATGGTTATGGGGAGAAAAGAAAAAATCTTTTCCGGAAAATACAGATACTTGGGCAGTTGTTAATCAAAACAGCATTAGTATATCTCCTATTGGTCTAAATTTGCATCATACAACTGATTCGTCATCAAAATTGCTGAACATCTTACAGCAGCAGATTAAGGATAATATGCTTTAATATTTTTGAAGATAGGAACTTCTTTATTCTTCCCTTTAAATACTAATATCTGAATAAGAAAGTGATTAGTTTGGCCATAGAATCACGTGAATATCAAAATTTTATTGTTGATAGGATTTCATCATTGATTGAATCAAATCACAGTGTTATTCTAGAATTGGATTGTGGTATGGGCAAGCGAGTTTTAATGTATCGTCTCCTTACAGAGATTTTCAAGGAACAAAAAGTAGTCGTTTTTCTACAAACTCATTCATCATTAGAAGAAACAGCTAAGTACATTGAAAATGAATATGGCGGATTAGAGGGTTTAGCTGTTATCAAAAGTGGTTCTAATTCTCAATACAGAAAATATCTCATTGAAAACAATCGTGTGATTTTATCTTTACCTATTGTATTTTCCAATACAATCCAGAAATTTCCAGAGCTAAGTGAAGAAATTGAGATTATTATCATTAATGAAGTTGATCAAATCGTAAAAAGAATGTCTCATCGAAGAATTTTGTGTGTCCCTTGGGGGAGACTTATACCCAATTTAGATAATGCAAAAATAGTTGGAATGAGTGGTACTCTCAGAGATGATCATTTAGTCTTAGATGGCAATCAACTACAATTAAGAAATGAGTTGAAAACGCTTATTGAGTTCATTCCAGACAGTGAAGTAATTACTATTGAAGACTTCATTGATACTGACATCAAGGAGCACATACAAGATACAAAAGTCATTATTCAGCCTGTTGAAGATACAAAAACTGCTAGAATCATTAATTTACTAACTGAAAATATAGAAGAAATTAGGGAAAAAATAATTCAAGAGGTTAGTGAAACATCGCCAAAAGACATCAATAAGCTACGCGCAAATTTCTACCATAATCTTCCACTTCTTTCTGTTGAAACAGAACTTGTTGAAAAATTAAATAGACTCCTTCTTCTCAGGAAATATGTTTATTCAATGCCTGCACATACTTATCGAAATTACTTAATAAGATATGGAATTGAAAAAAATGAACTAGATGATTTACCTGACATTAGCGGTAAAGAACTAAAAGTGATTAAGATAGCTAAAGAATACCAAAAAACCACAATTCTTTGCTCCTTTCTTTCTACAGTTGAATCTCTATCGCAACTTCTAATAAAGGAAGGTTTTGAAATTTTCAATGTAACGGGTAAAATCAAGAATAAGGGGGAGATTCTTGAAAATTTCAAGATGACAAATAAACAATCTGCTCTTATTATGTCGTCTGTTGGAGAGAGAGATATAGACATTCCTCATACTGAAACGATAATCGTTTTTGACCTTGTGAATTCTCCGAAAACGGTTTACCAAAAGATGAAAAGAGGTCGTGGTGGCAAAGTTACCCTCCTATTTTATGACGAAACCTCTGAGAAAACGAAAGTTAAAAATGTTGTAGATAAGATAGCTGTACGCTATCCTTGGTCGCTGATATTCTTCATTAAGAGCTAGTCTGAATGAATAATTATAGTCTTGATTCATAAGCTTTTTAATATATCTTAAAACCCCCTTACTACGAGGACATTAGTTTTTATTTGGTATATAGGTGTTCATATGGCCAAGAAAAAAGGTAAAGCAGATGCAAATAGCCGGTGGGTTCTAGTAAATTCTATGTTTGACGAATTAGGATTAGTTCGCCAACATCTAGATTCTTATAATGATTTCATTGAAAAAGGATTGCAATCTGTGATTAATGAAATTAAAGTTATTGAACCAGAAGATTCTGAATTTTATGTGAAACTTAAAAAAGTTGAGGTTGAGGAACCAACAATTAGAGAGGCTGATGGTTCCCAGAGCTCGATATATCCTATGGAAGCAAGAATTCGAAACCTTACTTATGCTTCAAGATTAAACCTCCACATGATCCCCATTAAAAAAAGTGGGGAAGATGGTGTGGAAACTCCATTAGAAGAGATTAGTGTCTTCATTGGTTATCTTCCTATAATGTTAAAATCCAAAAGCTGTCAATTATATAATAGACCTCCAGAATCTCTTGTTAAACTCGGTGAAGATCCTAAAGATCCAGGTGGTTATTTCTTAGTGAATGGAAGTGAAAGAGTAATAGTCACACAAGAAGATTTAGCTCCAAATCGAATTTTGATTGAAAAATCGACAAGTAAAGGAAATGTGACTAGTGAAGCTAAAGTTTTCAGCGTAATTCATGGTTTTAGAGCGCCTGTTACAGTAGAACATACCAGTGACGTTCAATTAAGAGTTAGTTTTCCAAGTATGCCAAGAAAGATATCGCTTATCTTGCTGATGAGAGCACTTGGTATTGACAGAGATGATATGATTGCAATGGCAATAAGTCCTACACCAAAATTGCGTGCTCGTGTAATGTCTATTTTAATGCGTGAATCCTCAGAAATTGATACTACTGAAGAGTCACTAGATTATATCGGAAAAAGAGTAGCTGTTGGACAAACTAAAGAATACCGTATTAACAGAGCCATGCAAGTTTTAGATAAATATTTACTACCTCATCTCGGAAGTGACACAGAATCACGATTAAAGAAAGCCTTCTTCTTAGCTAGGATGGCTCAAAGACTTCTTGAATTAGAAGCCGGTATCAGATCTGAAGATGATAAAGACCACTATGCAAATAAAAGATTGAAACTAGCAGGTGATCTTTTGTTAATGCTGTATCGAGTCGCCTTTCACGCTCTTTGTAGAGATATTAAGTATCAATTAGAAAGAGTTACAGTCAGAGGTAGAAAACCAAATCTTAAAACTGCTGTTCGAGCAGATTTAATTACAGAAAGATTGCGTCATGCATTAGCTACAGGAAATTGGACTGGAGGAAAATCAGGAGTAAGCCAACTTCTAGATAGAACAAATTATATGTCAGCCTTAAGTCATTTACGAAGGGTTGTAAGTCCTCTCAGTAGAAGTCAACCTCACTTTGAAGCAAGAGATCTTCATCCAACTCATTTTGGTAAAATATGTCCAAATGAAACACCAGAAGGACCAAATTGTGGTTTAGTGAAGAATCTCGCTCTTCAAGCATATATTAGTGTGGGTCTGAATAGTAAAGATGTTGAGAAAAAACTTGTTGATGGTTTAGAATTAAGTAAAATTGAACCTTCAGATTTAGTTGAATCTAGCTCTACCCTCGCTAAGCTAGTTGCTGATCCAAATTACTGCAAGGTTTTCTTAAATGGAAGTTTTCTAGGAGTAGTTCAAAACGGTGAAGAGTTCAAAGAGAAAGCAATAGAAAAACGAAGATTAGGTGAATTTCATCATGAAGTCAATGTTTCTTATTATCCGGACACCAATGAGATAATGGTTAACTGTGATGCAGGTAGAGTTCGCCGTCCTCTTATTATTGTCAAAGAAGGAGAACCACAGCTTACCAAAGAAAAGTTCACCTTGATTAAAAGTGGTAAATGGACATGGAGTGATTTGATAAGAAATCAAATTGTTGAGTATGTTGATGCAGAAGAAGAAGAAAATCTCTATATTGCAATAGATGAAGATGCTTTGAATCCTGAAATTACTCATATGGAAATTACTCCAAGTACCATTCTTGGGATATGTGCTTCATTAATCCCATTCCCTGAGCACAATCGTTCTGATCGTAACGTCTATGAAGCAGGAATGGCAAAACAAGCACTTGGAATCTTTTCTGCTAATTTTAGATATCGTATGGATACCAGAGCACATGTTTTGCATTATCCACAAAAACCTTTAGTTAAAACTCACGGTATGGATTCTATTGGATTTGAAAGCCGTCCTGCTGGACAAAACTTTATCGTTGCTGTGTTATCTTATGAAGGGTATAATATGGAAGATGCTCTTCTAATAAACAAGGCAGCCATTGAAAGAGGATTAGGGAGAAGCACTTTTTATCGAACCTACGATGCGGAAGAAAGAAAGTATCCAAATGGTCAAGAGGATACTTTTGAAATTCCTGATGATACAGTAAGAGGTTACAAAGATGAATCTCAATATGTTCATCTAGGGGAAGATGGAATCATAGAACCAGAAATTGCTGTTGATGGACACAGAGGAGAGGTTTTAATTGGTAGGACCAGCCCCCCAAGATTTTTGGAGGAGTATACTGAATTTGATGTCCCACCTCAGAATAGAAGAGAAACAAGTAAAGCCATGAGACATGGTGAGAATGGTTTATCTGATATGGTTGTGCTAACCGATACAAATGAAGGAAACAGGCTTGTAAAAGTTAAAGTTCGATCAGAGAGAATTCCAGAAATAGGAGATAAATTTGCTTCAAGACATGGACAGAAGGGTGTTATTGGTTTAATTATTCCTCAAGAAGATATGCCTTTCACTGAATCAGGTGTTGTTCCTGATATAATCATTAATCCTCATGCAGTTCCTTCAAGAATGACAATCGGAATGCTAATGGAATTACTAGCTGGAAAAGTAGCAGCTTATGCAGGAGAAGCAATTTATGGTACTGCATTTAACAAAACTAGTTTAACAGATCTGCATAATACACTAAAAGTTCAAGGCATGCACCCACTTGGTAGGGAGGTGATGTATGATGGTAAAACTGGCAGAAGACTAGAGGGAACTATCTTTGTAGGATCTCAATTCTATCAAAAACTCCACCATCTAGTGCAAGATAAAATCCATGCTCGAGCTCGTGGTCCAATTCAAATGCTTACAAGACAACCAACTGAAGGAAGAGCTAGAGAAGGAGGGTTAAGGTTTGGTGAAATGGAAAGAGATTGTCTTATAGGACATGGAACATCTATTTTACTTAAGGAAAGATTACTTGATGAGTCTGATAAAACAGATGCATTAATCTGCTCCAAATGTGGATTCTTAGCTATGTATGATAGAAACAGAGACAGATATCATTGTCCAATATGCAAAGAAGAAACCACTGTTTCAAAAGTAGTTATCAGTTATGCGTTTAAACTGCTATTGCAAGAATTAATGAGTCTAGGAATTGCACCTCACATAGAACTTGAAGATATTGCTTAACGATTTCTTTCACTCTATTCTTTTTATTCTTGAAGTTATTCAGAGATTTTGTCTTTTATTATCTGATCATAATCCTCTTCAGAGATTTTTTTTAAATTATAATGCTGTAACTCTTCCCCAATTACTTTAGCTAATAAGTGATAACATAGTGTTTTTTCTCCTCTGCTCAGAACTCGGATTTGAAAATCTTTGCATTCACAATAGTTGTTATCAATCAAGATATAGTTTCCACCTGTTCCCTCAACTTCCCATATAGCGATTCTTTCATTAAGAATTAATTTGTGGAGTCTATTCTCTCGTAAAGCTTTGGCTGCTTTTTCACCCCGAGATTCAAAAAGTGAGATCATCTCATTTTCCGTAATTTCAGATAACGTTCCCTCTTCTTTTATTAACTTAATCAGTTTAGCTAATTTTTCATTATCTGAAAATGATGGATTTATCATGTAATCACAATCCTCAATATTTTGTCTATTGAATGTGCTACTTTAATTTTTTCTAAAAAACTTAGAAGAAAATGGATATTTGAAGAAATTTAGCCATTTATTGCTTGATCATAACATCAACAATATCAAATTGTCGGAGAACCAGATTTTTTACTTTGTTTATGTTTTTTCCGCTTCTTCCAATTGCTCTTCCTTTATCCTTGTTATCAACTTCAACTGTAGCAGCTTTTCCATTTCTTCTATCCAAAAAAGTTACTTCTCTTATGATGATTGGTAAGAAGCAATTTCTGATGAATTTAGCGGGATCTGATGAATGCTCAATTATTTCTACATCTTTTGCAATCATTTCTTTTAACTTGTTTATGTTCATTCCACGCTTCCCAATTGTTAATCCAGCTTTTCCCTCAGAAACAACAAAGACGACTTTGTTATCTTCTTCATCAATAATACAATCTTTTATAGTGACGTTAACGATTCCTTGAAGGATAGTTATATATTGCATTTCTGTTTGTGATAGTTTAACTGCAGGCATTTTATTTCATCCATATCTTAAAGTCATATTTTTGCATTTATTGACATAAATCTATTCCGATTGGAGTTGTCCCTTTTTCTTTGCGATTCAAGTAATCTCTATAGTTTGGATGTTTAAAAGTCTATTTAAACATAAGTTAGAATACTGTTTTACAATAGTCACTTGTATTTATTTCTTTTTAATCGCCTTGAGTATATCACTATCTCCCAGTTCATAGACAGTTAAAGCTGCAACAAAGTGTGGTCTTCCACAAATTGCACCTAAATCTAATGATGAACCTGTGAATTCTAAAATAGGTATTTCAGAAAGATTTGCATATCTATATACATCCTCTTTAACATTTTGAGGAGCGTTGTTTGATAATATTACCAGTTTAGCTTGTTTGTTTAATAGTGCGTTTTTTGCAGTGTCTGCACCATAAGAAACTTTTCCTGTATCTACTGCGATTCTAATGCTTCGGTTGAGGTCCATAAATTCGTCACCTTTCTTTTGCTTGAGCTGTCTTTCTACTTAAATTATTAAATATTTGCACTTTTGAGTTTTATTTCTTATATGCTTTTTAGATTAGATTTCAAATGCTCCAGAAAACAAAACATCCCATGCTTTGCTCCAACGTTCAGGATGGGCAACGTCTATCCAGAATACATTCTTGGGGCAGAGATATGCCTTTACTTTGTTATCATCAATCAAATGTGGTAAAGTATCTCCTGAAATAGATTTTCCTTCTGAATCAGATAAATAATCCATTATTTGTGGTTCAAAAACATAAATTCCAGTATTTATATAACCACTTTGCTGTGATTTCGTGGGTGGTTCCTCAAATCTTGTTACTAGTTTATTAATCACATCATCTATGTAGAATACGCCATAATCAGAAAAAAGTCCCTTATCTGCAGTTTTTCCCATAGTCTGATAATAATCATTTACCCCAATCCCGCAAACCGTAGCAATTACATCCTTTTTGTGGCTCTTGTGATAATCAATCAAGCTTACTAGATTTATATCTGTTAGAATATCAGAGTTCATGACAATAAATGTGTCAGAAACGAGATTTCGAGCATTATATATTGCCCCTGCTGTATCCAAGTTTGTAGACTCACTCACATAACTTATATCCAATCCATTCCACTTTTGACCAAAGTGTTTCATAATTCTATTACCTAATTTTCCTATCAATAGGACAATATCAGTAATTCCACTTTTGGCAATTAATTCAAGATTGTATTCAAGTAATGGTCTGTAACCCACAGGAATCATTGCTTTGGGAATGGTTTCTGTTAATGGTTTTAGACGAGCTCCTTCACCACCAGCCAAAATTAAAACCTTGTTTTTTCTTAACTCAAATTCTTTTTCTATTAATCTGACTAAAAAGTCCTTTATCGAGCCAGCACCTTTCTTATCTTGAATAGCTTTCCATATTCTTTCAGGAAATTCAACAGTAAATTTATGAACCATTGCTTGCCACCTTCTAGTAAATTCTTTATATAGCTCATTTAGTTTATCATTCTTTTTTAGTTTTCCCTATAGATAACATCATTCAAATCTGATGAAGGATACTTTTATAATCATTGGAATTTTCTATTTCTCAAATTTGACTAGATTGTTCAAAAAAGATAGGTGAAATAGCTGTCTAACAGGATTTCCATTACTAAACATGCGCTTGATCGGATAAAGAAGCATCAAGAAATTGCTGATAAATATAACTTAAATATAGACCAAATTCTTGATCTTAGTTTAGGTGATAATCTCTTTGTTCCTCCCACCCTAGTTCAGAAAATCATTACAAACACTATCCAATCGATAGATCCAAGAGACAGTTATCCAATAAATTATTTCTCTTTCATTGAAGAGATTTCACGCTTTGCAGGCGTAGAAGTAACTACAATTTACCCAGGATTAACTCACACTCAACTTCTACAAAGAATGATTTCGATTACAACAAAACCAAAAAATGACATCATTTTATTAGCTCCTGATAAGGAAATTTATGATGTAATTGCTCAAAATCAGAAGCTTAATGTTCAAAGAATTAGCTTAATGGACAACTTTGAACTAGATATAAATACAACAATTGAACTAGCAGAAAAGACATCTCCAAAAGCAATTATTTTTTCCTCACCACATTATCCTACCGCAAATCAATTTGACGAAGGCGATGTTCTAACTCTAGCAAGAGAACTTGAAATCCCCATAATAGTAGATGAATCTTATGTTGAATTTGGAAAATACAGTTTGATAAATCAGGTGCAGTACTTTGATAATTTAACTGTAGTTAGGTCTTTTGCAAAAGCATGGGGATTAGGTGCAACTTCATCTGCATATCTTATCTCTGATCCAAAGTATATTAATTTGCTAAAAGAAAATTACTTCATTGAAGAAATCCCCCCAATTCATATTTTAGCAACAACACATATTTTACAAGCACCTTATAAGTTCGTAGAATTGATAAATAACTTCATTGTTGAAAGAAAACGAGTAATAGAACACTTGAAAATACTCAGTGGGTTAAAGGTTTCTCGAAGCGATACAAATTTTCTATTTATACGCTATAAGGATGAAATTAGTGAGTTATATGAACAACTCTGCAGCAAGGGCATAATTGTTCAAACTTTTGATAATAATCAATCTTTCAGAGATAAGAAAAAATCTTTTCTTGTTACTCTAGGTGATACTGCTACAAATGAAAGATTTATTTTAGCTGCAATAGAAGCTTTAGAAACCATGCTTTAAAGCGAAAAATTATTTCTATTCCTCATTTCTTCTTGTAATAACGTTTTGTAGGACTACCACAATCAGGACAATTATCCACTTTGTGCTTAAATTTACTTCTACAAACAGTACATTTCCAGAAGTATTCACGTTGATGTTTTATCTTGAATTGAAAAGATTGATATTTCACATTCAACTTATTACAAACATTTTGAACAGCATTATCATCACTAAGAACTACACTATTGGGGTAGTCTTGTGATAAAGCAATAACATTTAAATCAGTTTTTGATAATGAAGAAAAATCACCAGATTCCTTAGCAGAAATGGTTACCGAAGAAACAGCTGATTCAGTTGGGTTAGCAAAAACAATTTGTCTTTCTTCTTCTAATAATGCTAGATTAGATTTAGCCTGAAAAGACATAATCTCCTCTTTAAGCATCTCAGGAATTATCAAAATTTCATTATTATCAATTTCTCTTTCAAAGATAAAATGATGAATAATAGCTGTTGAATCAACTATGAAATATTGTGAGTTATTCTTCTGTCTATGCTCATTCATCTGAATCATCAGAGGTTAAATCTTAGTAGTTTTTCTCTCACACGAGGAACATAATTATCAGAAAATCTTACAAAGCTTATTTTTTTAGAAGACTTTCTTATTTCTATTGATTCCTTATATCCTAAACTGAAGTAAGTCTTTCCATCAATCACTACACTACCAGACCTATATTCACTTAGATTTGTTACTTTGATTGTAGATTCCAGAGAAAATACCATGGGTACAATGCTTCTTGTAATAGGACAAATTGGTACTAAAGTAATAGCTTCTATTGAAGGTACAATCAGAGAACCACCAGCAGATAAACAATAGGCACTAGAACCTGTACTTGTAGCAATTATAAGACCATCACTATTCACGGTGTAAAGGTATTGATCATCAACATATACCCCTAATGTAATAACATGGCCTATTATGTCAGAGGTGACAATAGCATCATTTGCTGCAGGAACAGTTGGAGAATTTTTTGAAGAAACATCTATTGTATAATAATCTTCAATATAATATTCTTTATTTTCTAGCTTCAATAAAGCTTCATCTACTTCTTCTGGCTGTATTTCGGTAAGAAAGCCTACTTTTCCGCAGTTTACTCCAAAGATTGGACTATTTTTCCAAGTCGCAAATGTTTTTAAAATCGTTCCATCACCACCAAAAACAAAAATCATATCTATGTTTGTATTAGGACAAGAGTGCTCAGGAGACCCTTCTCTCTTTGCGAGAAATGTATCCAAATACACGTCGTAACCTTGATTCTTCAACTTCTTAAATAGCTTAAGTGCTAACATTTGAGCATGTTCATTATTTGAACTTGTTATTAGTAAGCATGAATCTTTGGATAGTAAACTCATCTTATGGTGAAAATTGAGCTGAAATTAAAAAAGGTTCGGTATTAACTTTTTGGTTTGATTGCTTTAGCAATGAAAAATCCTAAAGTATTGTGTTCTCCCGGAATATACCTTTGAACTGGGTAAGTCCTATTTTCACCAATTGAACCCATATTGGGTGAAGTATGCTGTTGATCAACAATCTTCAGCTTTAATTTCTTACAAGCATAATCTAGAACCTCTTCATTTTCCTCTTTTGTGATAGTGCATGTAGAGTAAACCAAAGCTCCACCAGGTTTTAACAAATCATTACAAGAATGTAGAATTGCTTTTTGATAAGTTGCTGTTGCTTTAATAATTGTTTTACTTGTTTCTAGTATCAATCTAGGTCTTAATCCTAAGGAAGTACAAGGAGGATCAACTAAGATTTTATCAAATTTCATACTCCAGCTCTTACTTAGTTTTACTATATCTCCTACTTTAGTTTGAATGCTTTTTAATTGATATTTTTCTATTTTTTTGTTCAGCTTTTGCATTCTATTCTTTGATCTATCAACTGCAATTATCGTTGCCCTGTTCTTTGAAAGTTCATTAAGGTGAATTGTTTTATTACCAGGTGCCGCACAACAATCAAGAATCTTCTCATTAGGTTCTGGTTCCAAATTCATGCTTGTCAAATAAGCAGGTAAGCTTTGAAAGTATGCAGGAAAATCATCTAGACCTGCTTGCTGAAGGTTTGGGACCTTAAACGGAGATAACAGATTTCTTGCTGCAACCCCTTTCCCTTGAACAAGCATATCGTGATGATTTAGTAAAGCTTGAGCCTTTGCTACAGGGATTTTTACTTGATTCATTACCTTAACTATATCGTCCGCTCTTACTTTGTTTGCTCTTTTGACTCCTGGAATAAAAATATCTGACCCTTGATAAATCATCTCTGCTGCACGATTATCAACTATCATCTCCTTCATATTTTCTTCAAATTCTAAAGGAAATGGTCCTTTTGGTTTCGTTACAATTACATTGGGGAACTTGTTATGTACTTTGGTTTCATATCCAATCTGTTTGAAACTATCTTCTATTCTTTCCATCAGCTCATATTTCTGAAAAACATGAAGTGTGTATTCTTCCATTGGTGTAGATATTTTTTCAAAATAATTCTTAGCTAAAATATCACCAAAGAGTTCTTCAACATATTCTCTAAACTCTTTCCCGATAACATTTTTATTGGAATTTGAATGAAAATATGTCAATTCTTTCCCCTAATCTAGTGAATGAAACTCAGCTTTTCGTGTTTCTGTATCAAGAACTACCACTGTCGGATGATCATATAAATCAAAAGTTTCCCCAGGATTTATTATAATAGTTTTTCCGACTTTTTTCAAAAGTTTCTTATGGGTATGTCCTGTTATTACATAATCATAAGGGTCTTTTGAATAAATTAGTGAATTAAGTACAAGTTCTTCTGTGCCATGATATAGAGCAAACTTCTGTTCATCTAAACTGAATTCACCTATTTCTGGATAAAAGAATCCTACTTCTTTCATCATTCCTGATATGACAGCTGTATCACCTTTATTGTTCCCCGAACAGAGATAGAATTTACCTCTGTATTCTTCAAACATTTTTACGCAAAATGGGGAAATTAAATCTCCAGCATGGATTATTGTTTCTATTTCTTTTTTTTCAAAAAGCTCCAGAGCTTTTCTTATATTTGGTCGATGATCATGACTATCACTCATGATTCCTATTTTCATAATTTACACCTATGTTTTTGATAAAACTGACTATCACTTTGGTGCGGGAAGGGAGATTCGAACTCCCGGACCACTAAGGACTAGAATCTGAATCTAGCGCCTTTGACCACTCGGCAATCCCCGCAAGGAAGTCTGATTTTTCTATCGTTTTCTTTCTAACAAGATATTTAAATCATTGTATCTTATGTTTTTTGTATTCAGAGGAAGTTGTGATTTTATGAGCTTACGACCCTATCTTGAAACACTCAAGCAATCTGATTTTCTAGTTGAGATTAATGATGAAGTTAAGTTGGAATATGAGATTACCGAGCATCTTCAATCAAACTACAATAAAGCTGTTTTGTTTTCCAATGTTGAAAATTCGCACTTTCCTCTCTTAAGCAATATTCTCTCTTCCCGCGAGCAACTTAAACTCGTTTTAAACGAACATGAGGACTATTATAACTTCTTTCAACAATCGCTTCTTAACCCTCAAAATCCTTCGGAGGTTGAAACTAGTCTTACTTTCTCTAACACCAAACCTGTTAATCTCTCCCATCTCCCTATCCCAAAATTCTTTCCTGTTGATGCGGGTAGATATCTCACCTCAGGTATTGTTTTCGCACAATTTCCCAATACTGACGTTCCTAACATGAGCATCCATAGAATTATGGTTCTCAATGATCAACAAGGGGTTATTCGTATTGTTCCTCGAAATCTACATAAAATCTTCTTAGCGAACAAGCGTAAAGGTTTGGACACACCTATTGCTGTCGTTAATGGCTATCATCCCATTCTAGCTTTGGCAGCTTCTTCTCCTTCTCCTTCAGGTAAATCTGAACTTGCTATTGCTAACTCTCTCATGAGGGGGAATCTTTCTATTCTCAAAACTCCTCGTTATGGTATTCCTGTTCCTTCCGATGTTGAATTTATTCTAGAGGGGAGAATCCTAGCCGATGAAGAAGCAGTCGAAGGACCTTTTGTCGACATAACAGGCACTCCCGATGATATTCGTACCCAACCTATCGTTCAGTTTGAAGACTTACTTTATCGAGATGATCCTATCTTCCAGACTATTCTTCCTGCTTATGAAGAACATTTCATTCTTATGGGGTTTCCACGTGAAGCAGAAATTCACAACCGTGTGAGCAAAGTTGTCCCCAAAGTGCATGGGGTTTACCTAACTCCAAGTGGTTGTGGATGGTTAAATGCGGTAATTTCTGTGACAACTCAAACGGACATTGATGGGCAGAAAGTTGGTCTAACAGCTTTTGAGGCACATCCTTCATTGAAATGGTGTACAGTTGTGGATGAAGATATAGATATATGTGATATCAAAGCAGTCGAATGGGCAAGAATTACCAGAGCCGGGGCCAATGACATAACCATACTTGAAAATATGAAAGGATCATCACTTGATCCTTCACGCAATAGAGATGGCAATACTTCAATAAAAGTAATAGTAGATGCAACAAAGAAAAGAGGGAAAACTGGATACGAGAGAGCAATACCATTTTAGAAGGAAAGAAAAAAACAAGCGAACAACATAAGATGTGGAAATCTTACCACGTAAATCATTCATTATGTGGTAAGATTTTCGGAAACTATGTTTTTGTGCACTAGTGTGATTGAAAAAAATATTTAAAGAAAACATAGTGATGTTCTTTAGAGGATTAATTATGAATTTAATGAATAATTTAGCTAATTCTGATCCAGAAGTTGCTGATATGCTTCTAAGAGAATTAAAGCGACAGGAAGAAGGTATAGAGCTTATTCCTTCTGAAAATTACACTTATCGATCTGTTCTTCAGGCTATGGGGAGTGTTTTCACCAACAAATACTCCGAAGGTTACCCTAAGAAAAGGTACTATGGTGGAAATGAAATTGTAGATGAAGTTGAAATTCTAGCTATAGAACGCGCCAAAGAGCTCTTTGGATGTGAACATGTTAATGTTCAACCGTATTCTGGCTCTCCAGCTAATCAAGCGGTTTTCTTTGCTTTACTAAATCTAAAAGATAAATTCCTAGGTTTCAGTCTTACATCAGGAGGTCATCTTACTCATGGAAGTCATGTAAACTTCTCTGGTAAGAATTATGCTTGTGTTAGTTATGATGTTGATAAAGAGACAGAAATGCTAGATATGGCTGTTATTCATGAACTAGCTAGAAAAGAAAAACCCAAAATGATTATATCTGGTTTAACTGCTTATCCCAGAAAAATAGACTTCAAGGCTTTCCAAGAAATCGCAGAAGAAGTTGATGCTTACCAGCTTGCAGATATTTCTCACATTTCAGGTTTGGTTGTAGGTGGAGCACATGAAAGTCCTATTCCTTATACTGATGTTGTAACAACTACAACTCACAAAAGTCTTAGAGGACCACGTGGAGCAATCATAATGTGTAAGACTGAAGATAGATTACATGAGATACACCATCCAAATAAGAAAACAAAAGCAGGAGTACCATTTAGTTTGGCTCGATTAATAGATTCCGCAGTATTTCCTGGATTACAGGGGGGTCCCCATGATCACTCTACCGCGGCAAGAGCTGTTGCATTTGCTGAGGCTCTTAAACCTGAGTTTAAAGATTATGCAAAGCAAATTGTCAATAATGCCAAAACATTGGCTGATGAATTAATGTCCCTTGGTATAAAACTTGTAACAAATGGAACTGACAATCATCTGATTCTCATTGATTTGCGACCTGAACATTTAACCGGAAAAGGTGGTCCTATTCAAAATGCTCTGGATGAAGCAGGTATAACAGTGAATAAGAATACAGTTCCATATGAACCCTCAAGTCCCTTCCATCCTTCTGGACTTAGATTAGGAACACCGGCTATAGCTTCTAGAGGAATGAAAGAATCCGAAATGAAAGTAATTGCAGAAGGCATTGCTAAAGTTATAAAAGCCAAGGGTGATGCAGAAGTAAGTAAGCAAGTTCGAAAAGATATTCTCGAACTTACAAAGCAATTCCCACTATATCCTGGTATGACTATATTGAAGTAATTTCAAAAAAGGGATATCTTCCCTTTACTATTTCTTATCTTTTTCTTCAAAAAGAATCTTTTCTGTTTGCTGCATTATTTTCAAAATAAGTTCATTTGATACTTCTTTCATACTTAGAGATAACAAAATTAATTTCTGAGTCCGTGAAGCAAACCTTTCTCCCAACATTCTTACAAAATGTGTATCTGATGAACCTGTAACATAAAGAGTTGAAGCTTGCATAATGTCAGTACCTGGTACTGATATTGCTAAGGTTCCAAGCCTTGGAGTTTCCTCGTATATAAATATTGAAACTGCATTTTCCAAAAAAACTGCAGTTATTTGATATTCTTGCCCATCTACTTCAATTGTGGAATTGAGTGTAGGCTCTGTCATCGTTATAGTCTAGCAACTATCCTCTAAATAGTTTTCTTGAACTAAATACAGGGATCTTTGTCTCCTTTTGCTTCATAATCAGCATAATATTCTTTCAGACACTTCCGAAGATCAATATCATACTTTGCATGTTTGAGCTCAAAAGCTAGGAGCAAGTTACTTGCTAACATGGTCACAGTTGCAGGACCACTTCCACCAGGAACAGGAGAGATATATGCGACATCATCCTTTAAGTCATCAAAGTCTGTATCTCCCATCAGCTTACCATCCTCGAAATTAACTCCTACATCAACAATAGCAACAGTCTTTTTCACCATACCTTTCTGAATGAGGTGAGTACGACCAACAGCTGCAATAAGTATATCTGCTTCTTTGGTATATTTTTCAAGTGGTTTTGATCTGGAATGACATACTGTCACAGTTGCATGTTCTCGTAAAAGAAGATGAGCTACAGGTTTCCCTATTATCATACTTCTCCCAACTACCACAGCATGTTTTCCATGCAATGGTATTTGATAATGTTTCAAAAGAGCTAGAACACCCAAAGCGGTTGCAGGAATTAAGTTGGGTGCAGATTTTGTCCAAGCATAAACATTGCCAGGGGACAAACCTTCGATATCTTTATCCTGAGAGATACTTTCTATGACTTTATCCTCATCCATATGTTTGGGTAAAGGTAATTGAACAAGTATTCCATCGATACTATTATCTTTATTCTGTTTATCTATAATCTCTAAAAGTTCCTTTTCTGGTGTTTCCTCAGGAAGTTGAATTACATCAGATTCAACACAAAGATTTGCAAAAAATTTCTCTCGTATTCTACGATAAGACTCTGAAGCGGGATCTTCACCCACAAGTATGGTAGACAATTTTGGAGCTTTATTGTATTTTCCTTTAATAACTTCACAACGAGGTTTGAGTACTTTATCTGTATACTCTTGTGAAAACTTTCTTCCATCAATTATCATAAATATCACTACAATCTATTTTCATGTTCTTGGATAATAATTCTTTAAACACTTAATAAATTATGAGGATTTACAGATTTCCTTTCTAGATGACCAAACACATCTAGAGCAGAATCTCAACTTTGTAAATGGTTTGGAATCAAAAACTTTTTATCAAATACTAAAAGCCGTGTTGTAAAGTCACGTGACTAGTGTAGAGATTCTACAATTTTTTGGGAGAAAAAATAGAATGAGCTCAGATAGCTATAAAACTATTAAAGGAATCAGATTCGGACTTCTCGACCCCGACACAGTCCGCAAATTGTCTGTTGAACGTATTATTACTCCTGACACCTACGATGCTGATGGTACTCCTATTACCTCTGGTTTGATGGATGGTCTCTTGGGGACCATTGATCCTGGTCAACGCTGTAAAACTTGTGGAGCTAGAGTAGGGAGTTGTCCTGGTCATTTTGGCCATATTGAACTTTCTCGTCCTGTTATTCATGTTGGTTATAACAAACTTATCTATAAGGTTCTTAGGGCTACATGCCGTGCTTGTCACAGAATTCTCCTTGAACCCCCTGAAATCAAGGAAATCAGTGACAAAATGGACGAATATGAGGACCAATGGGGTGTTCCTGATTATGATCTTATTGAAGAAGTACTGAAAAAAGCTGCTAAAAAGACTTCTTGTTCTTATTGCAAAGAAGAACAAAATAAAATCAGACTTGAGAAACCGACAACTTATTATGAAGAGGTAGAAACAGATACTGGTCAGAAACAGACTAACAAACTTTCTCCTTCGGATATTCATAGTTGGTTTAAAGATATTGGTAAAGTTGAAGATACTAACGATGCTGCTAAAGATGATTGCAGGCTTTTAGGAATTAATCCTCAATTTGCTCGCCCCGAGTGGATGATACTGTGGGTTTTACCAGTACCTCCTGTAAGCGTTCGCCCAAGCATAACGTTAGAAAATGGTATTAGGTCAGAAGATGATCTTACACATAAACTAGTTGATATTATTAGAATTAACCAAAGGTTGCTTGAAAACCGAGAAGCTGGGGCACCTCAATTAATTGTGGAAGATTTGTGGGAGCTTCTACAATACCATGTTAGTACATATTTCGATAATGAAATAAGCGGTATTCCTCCAGCAAGACACCGAAGTGGAAGAGCTTTAAGAACGCTTACCCAACGGTTAAAGGGTAAAGAAGGTCGTTTTAGAGCAAATCTTAGTGGAAAGAGAGTAGATTTCAGTGCAAGAACTGTAATCAGTCCTGATCCATTGTTGAGCATTAATGAGGTGGGAGTCCCAAGAGACATTTCTGAAATTCTTACTGTTCCCGAAAGAGTAACTGAATGGAACATTGAGGAAATGAAAGAACTTGTTATGAAAGGACCCCGCAATTTCCCAGGTGTCAATTATATTATTAGACCTGATGGAAGAAGGGTTGATCTACGGTATGCTAGAAACTTGCAAGCTGTTGCAGATTCTCTTCAACCCGAATTTATAATTGAGAGACATCTTCGTGATGGTGATGTCGTTCTCTTCAATCGACAGCCAAGTCTTCATAGAATGAGTATCATGGCTCATGAAGTCAAAGTCGTTCCATATAAGACCTTCAGATTAACATTACCTGTTTGTAGACCTTATAATGCAGATTTTGATGGAGACGAAATGAATCTTCATGTCCCTCAAAGTGAAGAAGCACAAGCTGAAGCCAGAATCCTGATGAGGGTTCAAGAACAAATAAGCACTCCAAGATATGGTGGTCCCATTATTGGTGCTATACAAGATTTCATTACTAGTGCTTATTTCTTAACTCGGAAAACTGCTACTTATACAAAAAGTGAAGCAGCTCAATTAATTACTGCTGCTGGATTAGAAAATTTACCAAAAGCTGATACAAAAGGACCAAAAGGAGAACCAATGTGGGGTGGAAAAACACTATTTAGTGCTTTACTCCCTGATGATTTTAACTTCACTATGTTCAACAATTTATGTGAAAAACATGATACTTGTAAGAAAGTTAAATGCTCTGTAGAAGGTTATATTCTGATAAGAGATGGTGTTCTGGTCTCAGGTATTATTGACAAAAAGGCTTTTGGTGCAGAAGTTCCTGATAGTGTGCTTCATCGTATTCTAAAGGAATATGGTGCAGATAGAACAAGGACATTCTTAGATAGCGTTACTAGAATGTTAATTACTAACATTACTCTCAGAGGTTTTAGTATGGGTGCTAGTGATATTGACATCCCCCCTGAAGCTGATAAACAAATCGAAGAGATTTTAGCAGTTGCTAAAAAGAACGTTCTTAAAATAATCAAGCAGTATGAAGATGGAACTCTTGAACGTCAAGCAGGTCGAACTGAAGAAGAAACTTTGGAAGCAAGAATCATGGAAATACTCGCAAACGCAAGAACTGACTGTTCTAATGTGAGTGCAGAGTACTTAGAAGAGGATAATGAAGCTTTAATTATGGCAAGAACTGGTGCTAGAGGAAACATGTTAAATCTAGGACAAATGAGTGCTTGTGTAGGTCAACAAGCTGTTCGTGGACAGAGGATTCAGAGAGGATATAAAGATAGAGTACTTCCTTTCTTCAAGCAAGGAGATCTTTCAGCTGAAGCTCATGGTTTTGTTGATAGTAGTTTTAGAACAGGATTGAATCCTGTTGAATTCTTTATGCATGCAGCTGGTGGAAGGGAAGGGCTTGTTGATACAGCAGTTCGTACATCTCAAAGTGGTTACATGCAACGAAGACTTGTAAATGCACTTCAAGATATTTCTTCTTGTTATGACAAAACAGTCCGAAATGCAGCAGGAGAGATAGTTCAATTTCTTTATGGGGAAGATAATGTAGATCCAGCAAAAAGTGATCATGGAAAAGCAGTTAACGTTTCTATCATCATTAACAAGATTCTTGAAACACATCCAGAGGAAGCAGAGGAGGAATAATAATGGCACAATTTTTAACTAAAGATCAAATAAAACTTCGTTTGGAAACCTTCCATAAGAAAAAGCATGTTCCTGACACCGTCTATGATGAACTGAAAAATGAACTAGAAGGAAAAAAACTCACTAAAAATCAATTAGAACAAATTATCAAAGAAATTATCAACAGTTATGAATTTGCTCAAATTGATCCTGGGAGTGCAGTTGGAACTGTTGCTGCTCAATCTATTGGTGAACCTGGAACACAAATGACACTTCAAACATTTCATTATTCTGGTGTTGCTGAAATGTCTGTCTTAAGAGGTTTACCCCGTTTAATCGAAATTCTTGATGCACGAAAGAATCCTAGCACACCAACAATGACTATTTACTTGGACGAGCTTACAGAAGAGAGCGAGAATTTAGCAAAACAAGTTGCTAGACGAATAGAACTTACAACAGTAAACAAAGTTGCACATAGCATAATTCATAGTTTTTCTGAAGGAACAGTAAGAATCAAACTTGATGCCCTTTTACTTAAAGATAAAGATACAGAACCACAAACTGTTATGAAAAAAATTCAACTACGAAGAAAAGAATGTAAGGTTGAAATAGACCCAAAAGACGAAAATACGATTGTTATTACTCCACTCAAAGAACTAAAATTCAGTGATCTTCCAAAACTTGCTGAAAAAGTACGAGAAATACCAATTAAAGGCATTAAAAATGTAAATCGTGTAGTAGTAATGAAAAGTAAGGAAGACAAATACTACTTACAAAGTGAGGGAAGTAATTTCAGTGAATTATTGAGAATTCCTGGTGTTGATCCTACAAGATGTTATACTACCGACATTAATCAAATAGCTGAAACCTTAGGAATTGAAGCAGCTCGAAATGCATTAGTTAAAGAATCCTTATCTGTTATGAAAGAACAAGGATTAGATGTTGATAAGAGACACGTTATGTTGGTATCTGATTTAATGAGCCATACGGGCGAAATTCTTCAAATCGGTCGTCATGGTATTTCTGGTAAGAAAAGCTCAGTTTTTGCACGAGCTGCTTTTGAAGTAACTGTCAAACATCTTTTAGATGCGGCTGTTCATGGAGAGTATGACCCACTCGAAGGTATAACTGAAAATGTTATTGTTGGGCAAACTATTGCTTTAGGCACCGGAATTGTTGACCTTACTATGAGTGCTAATTACAGAGAATTCAGTGATAATGAAGATAAATAATCAAACTTTGTTTTATCTCTACTTTTTTCTTTTATTCAAGTGAAAACTTAGTTAAAAGTAAGTGAACAGAAAGTTTTTATTAAAATCTTATGAGGGAACTTTAACTAATGGTTAATGTTTGAACTATTAAGCAAAAATGTGATATTATGACAGGATCCAAAAGTCCGAAAGGCGAATTCGCTGCTAGAAAACTCAAAAATAAAAGAAAAAACTTCCGATGGAAGGATATGCAGTACAAGCGAAGAATGTTAAGATTAGA
>DXJF01000090.1 GCA_019057375.1 Candidatus Heimdallarchaeota archaeon | reverse complement strand
TGATTTTTCAAATACAGGTTAAGCAAATAGATTAAAAAATCTTACCACACAAAAAATATTTTACGTGGTAAGACAGCTAGAGTTTGAAATTTTTCAAAGCAATTCTCAAATAGAATATGGTTTTAAGGTGTGGGGATGAAAATAGAAATTTCCTAGGTAATCTTGGTTTTTGTATAATTTTTGCTTTAGCTTTTGTTTTAGCTTATCAGATCTCAAAAACTTTTCTAGTGGAAGAAGGGGTAACCAAATTGATTAACACAAGTCAATAATCTTAGAGAGGATGTGTTATGGAATCACTCGGTAAGAAAAGAGACACACTTTAGAAAAAACAAAAAATAACAGTTTTTTAAGGTAGAAAGAAAAGAAGGGGGGATGTTAATTTCACACCCTTTTTTTAAGGCGTTAGAATGGAAGATAGACTAATTATTAAGAGAAGAAAGAAAAACTAAAAGCTTCGTTTATTCAGCTTTGGGGGGTTGTGGTGTATTGTAAAGCTTTCTTTACAGTGTTTTAAGAATTAGTCATCAAATGAAGAAAAATTCAAATCGGTTCCTTACTAAATAGTATTTACAGAAGTGATCGGTTTTTTAGTTTAGCTTTTGTTCTTATAGGATTCATTTATTTAACTTTAATTGTATTAGAAGTTCTTCGAAAATTGTTTAAACCATGATATAATCTGCAAACGAGTCCGGAGAATTTTTGTTTGAGAATATTTATTAATTAAAATTTGTACAATTAGCTTAGGAAATATTAATGAGTGAAAAAGATTCAGTGAAAATTCAAAAATCAACAGAAGCACTTTTTAGAAAACTTCGTACTCTTTCCTTCATTTTCATTTCATTAACTTTCTTATTCTTTGGATTAGGAGTAGGTTTTGGATGGAATTACATTTTAACTCTCTGCTTAATGATTGGATGTATGATTATTGCATTTGTACTACCTTTCTCTGTTAAAAGAATAAGAATCAAAAGAGATATGGAATTGGTTAAACTTATGCATCTAGATTCAGGCGGAAGGAGGTTCTAATATATCAAATTGAAATTTCGCCTTCTAATAGTTTATCAGATATTACACCTATAACTTTTATTTTGCATGTATTGCCAATGATTTGTTTTTCAGAGTATACACTAATAGCTGGTCCACTGAAAATGGGATAACCAATAAAAGTATTTTTTCTGACTTTATCTTTTTCAGCAATAATAGTAATAATTTCTTGCCCAATCATTTGCTTCTTCTTTTCTAGATTAAATTGAATAATAGCTTCTTTCAGTTCATTTCGACGGATATTTAAAAGATGTCTTTTTGTTGGTAATGGAACACCAGTTACAGAAAAAGGAGAACCAGGCAAAGATAAATACCTATAAACAGTAATTTTATCAGCAACATTGGAAAGTTTGTTTTCGACTACTTCTTTAGTCATTTCTAGAGATTTTACTGTTTCTCCAGGTAAAGAATGAATTAGATAGATCTGTGGGGATAAACCTTCTTTAAAAAAGAATCTTGAAGCTACTAAGGCGGTATTAGGCTCTGAAGGTCTACCTATTTTGTTACTAAGTGATGTATCAAAAGTTTCGCAACCAATACTGATAGAGGTTTTGGGAAGATACTTACCAATTAAACTTGCTATCTCCTTTGTAACTAGTGATGGTTTAACATTTTCAATTGAAATGCTGCAAACCTTTTCTTGGTTGTCTCTAATTTCTGATAGAGATTGCAATAAGTTCGCAATTTCAACATAGTTCGCTTCGGGTTTGGTTGGGGAATAGATTGCTTCTTTTTCTCGACCTCGGCAATAGTCCAAAAATCCTGGAGCTGATAGAACTATTCTTCTCACTCCTTTATTCAATAAATCTTCAACTTCTTTTTCTACTTGATTGAGTTTTTTACTTCTTGGTGCCCCGAAGGTTGCAGATACTGAACAGAAACCACACCCAGCAGGGATATCTTCAGGACAATCTCCAGTAATGATGGTATCAGGATCTTCGCATTCACCACATTCACTGCATCCTCCCGCTGTTTTAACCAATTCTCCTCTGTAATGGTTTGAACATCCTCTAACTAGTTCAACATAAACTTTAGAAAACCAGTAATCGGGATAGTCCAATATTCTTTCTGTTGAAGGTATGAATTCTTCAAATATTTCAGTTCCTGATATACTCTTTTCTTTTACGAGTAAAACACCGTTTTTCTTCTCAATATTAAATTTATCTGCGGATTCTTGCTCTTGAAAAAAACTGAAATCAAAATCACATCTGATTAATTCTTCTATAACTCTCTCGCCTTCACCAATAACACCCAAATCAAATTGAATTTCCTTAACTAGATCCTTCTCTGAAAGAATGGGACCACCAAGGATTATTTTGCTATTCTGTTGCTTTTTTAATATTTTTTGAACTGCTTTCTGAACAGCTACTTTGTCCACAGACATAGCGCTGATGAGAAACAAGTCAGATGAATTAACACCTTCCTCGTTTTCATCAATAAAATCTTCTACTCTTGTAATTCGAACATTTTTATTATATTTTTCAAAAATTCCAGCTACTAATCGTGGTCCTGCTCCTATAGCGTCCCTTGAAAATTTCCTTCTTCCCTCATTAGCTGCTAAGGCATCCACGATTAAAATATTCATCAATCACAAGTGTTTTTCCACATATTAAATTATTTCTTTACTAATATAATCGCTCAAAATTTGAGAAAATAAAATTCAAATAATTTAAGTTTAGATGAAAACATATAAATAACATCTTGACGTTTGGTAATTTGTGCTTGAAGACGAATTATGTATGGTATGTGGCTTACCTCAAGATCTTTGCGTATGTGAAGAGATAGCAAAGGAAGAGCAAATTATTAGGGTTTTTATGGTTAAACGAAGATACGGTAAGAAGTATACTCTTGTTACTGGTATTGATCCAAATGAAGTCGATCTTAGTGCTTTAGCCAAGAAATTGAAATCAAAACTTGCTTGTGGTGGAACTTACAAAGAAGGAAGAATAGAACTTCAAGGAGACCATAGATTCAAAATCAAAGGTATTCTAGAAAATTCTGGTTTTGCTGCAAACAATATTGAAGTACAAT
>DXJF01000089.1 GCA_019057375.1 Candidatus Heimdallarchaeota archaeon | reverse complement strand
TATATTTTTGCGCAAGGTCTTCTTTTGCAGTTCCAGATTCTCCAGTCATTAGAATTAAGGAACTCTCAACTCTTTCAACAAGTATGTCAATTCTGGTTTGTCCTGACATCTTTCATCCCCATCTTAGGAAAGTTGCTTTACTACTTCTTTACAGAATTTAGTAGCTTTCTGTGCAAATTTATCTGTGTTGACTGTCTTTGCAGCTAGTCGTAATCGGTGACTAATTTGAATTGGTTCAATGTCAATCTTATCTTTATATTTATCTTCAAATAAAATGATTGCAGAACTTCTGTAAAATTCTTTTTCACCATTGTAATAAAGATAAGCACAACCGCAGCCTAAAATAGCATCTACAGTAAGATAGAGCTTATCATATTCATCAGCTTCCTCTTCATTAAGTTTAGGAATTTCCACCATTTGTTCCAGAAACATAGCTGCCATTTCTTTTGCTGATGATTTAATATCTTCTTCCTTAATTTTGATTTTTTCAAAAGGATTTTTTCCGATCAGAGTTTTACCCATCTGAGCTACTAAAACTCTAGTCCAGGGATAATCTGTTCCCTCACCTTCTTTTGGAACTTCAGAATTTGTTAAAACTTCGACATCTAGGAGCGGACTATATAGAGGATCTTCTAAATATTTGGCAACAACTTCACTTATCTTGACCATAGTTTTTTCTAGATTTTCTCCAGAAGCTTTTTCCTTAAGAACAATGAGAAAATCACAGTCGGATTCTCCAGCAATATGCTCTTTGGTAACAACACTACCAACCAATATAAGACTCTCAATATCATTCTTCAATTTAGCTTTAACATCTTTTGTAAATTCATCTATTAAATTTTGATATTCGTCCCTCATAAACATAGGACCTCTAGGTGGGCCTCTAGGCGGGCCACCGGGGGGACCAGTTGGGGGACCTGAAGGTTGTTCACTCATTGTAATCTCTCGTTTTGCGTTTTTGATTTTGATTATCTTATAATAATCATTTTGTGATAGTTTTATTAAACTTTGCTTAAAATATAAAGAATGCGATTACATCATATTCCCATTAAAGTTTTAAATTCGATAAGTAATTGTAATCTGTAATTGGCATATTGGTTGAAAACGATGGGGAAAAAGAAACTAAATTATGATGATCAAATCGAGCTCCGTTCTCATAATGCTACAATAAAGAAAATTACAGAAGATTTACAGACTGATGTAAAGTTTGGTCTCAAGCATGAAATCGTAGAACAAAGATTGGAACAATATGGAACTAACGTTATCCCTAAAGTAAAAGGTTCGATATGGGACGTTTATATCTCTCCCCTTCTTAATTGGCTCATCAATATTTACCTTATTGTTGCAGTAATCATGGTTATATTAGGATTGATTAAAGCTTTTGTTTTCAAAGAATCATCATCAGATGTCTGGGGACAAATAGGTTTCTGGATGTTGATTATTGGTGCAAATATCATATTTACAATTTTCCAACAAATAAGAGCTCAATTCAAACTTGATGCACTTCATAAGCTATCTGCCCCATCATCTACAGTAATAAGAGATGGAGTCCCTGAAAGCATTACAGCTGATTTATTAGTTCCAGGAGATTTGATTGAACTGGATCAAGGAGACAGGATTCCTGCTGATGCAAGAATTATCTATGCTAGCAATTGCTTAGTAAACGAGAGTGCACTTACTGGGGAATCAGTAGCAGTTGAGAAAACAAATACTCCCCGAGAATGTCTAGAAGAAGATACTCCAATTTCACAAAGAATCAATATGCTTTACACTGGAACATTTCTAGAATCTGGAAGAGCAATTGCATTAGTGGTAAATACAGGTATATTTACAGAATTAGGAAAATTATCTGTTGAACTGCAAGAAATAGGTTCAAATGAGATACCAATCAGATCCAAAGTCAACCGATTAGCGAAGTGGTTAGGATTAACAGTTGTTGCATTCTTGTTGGTTTCGGCTATTTACAAAGCAATTATACATTCAATCAATGGTACTCTTGGTGATATTGTTTTCCTAGAAGATATTGTAATCACAGTTACTACATCTATGTCAATTATGCCAATTAGCATCCCCCTGTTAACAACATTAATACTTCTGACAGGAGTATTGTCAATGGCAAAAGATAGAGTGATAATAAGAAATCTTTCAGCTGTAGAAACATTAGGGAGAAGCTCCATACTGTGTAGTGATAAAACAGGAACAATAACTTCAAACCAAATGACAATTCAAAGAATTTGGGACACAGAGCAGTTTTATGGAGTTTCTGGTATTGGATATAGTAATAAAGGAGCAATATATCCACTAGGAGAAGAGTATCCAGAGTCATTCGATGAGTATCATTTACCAGATTCATTAAAGCCATTTGCAGAAGACTCTTCACTAGAATATCTGCTAGTTGGAGGGTTATTGAACAACAATGCTCACTTAATAGTAGAAGAAGTGTTCGAACCTCATCACCAAATATCGTGGAAAACAACAGGAGATCCAACAGATGGAGCATTTTTGGCTCTATTCAACAAATCGGGAATAGTGGAAAAAGAGATAAGAAAACAATATGGATATCTATCAGAATTTAATTTTGACTCAATATTGAAAAGAATGAGTAAAACATTCCAAGATAAAGAAGGGTATACACTATTCTGCAAAGGAGCAAGCGAAACAGTTTTGCCATTATGCACTCACATAGGAAAACCGGAAAAATATAGGGCAATTAAAAAGAAAGACAAAGAGAAAATAATGGAAAATGTGAGTAAATTTGCAGCTCAAGGATATAGAGTAATATCTCTAGGTCTACGTCCAATGGATAAGGATACAATTATTCCTAATATTAGAGATGATGCAGAAAATAAGCTGATATACAAT
Source organism: Candidatus Heimdallarchaeota archaeon (assembly GCA_019057375.1). Classification (GTDB taxonomy): domain Archaea; phylum Asgardarchaeota; class Heimdallarchaeia; order Heimdallarchaeales; family Heimdallarchaeaceae; genus UBA460. Next base: position 37,461 of record DXJF01000089.1, on the reverse strand, counting down.
GGATTCGTATGTATGCTAGATCCACCAAGATATGGAGTTAAAGATGCTGTAGATGAGTGTTACCTAGCTGGAATAACACCAATAATGATCACTGGAGACTCACCAATAACTGCAAAAGCAATAGCAAAAAAAGTAGGGATGATAAAGGGAGAAGAGATTGCAGTAGAAGGAAATCAAATAAAGAAATTAACAGAGGAAGAATTCTTCAATACAAGAATATTCGCAAGAGTATCACCACAACACAAACAAGTGATAGTAGGGAAATATCAAGGAAAAGGGAAAATAGTTTCGATGACAGGAGACGGGGTTAACGATGCTTTGGCTTTAACCAATGCAGATGTTGGTATCTGTATGGGTATAGCTGGAACTGAAGTTGCTAAGCAAGCTTCTGATGTTGTCATTGCCGATGACAGTTTCACTAGTACTGTTCTTGGTATTCGTGAAGGTCGTGGTTTATTTGATCGTATACGTGTTATGATTTTCTTTTATATCACTCTTAACATTGCTGAAGCTATCATCTATTTTGCTAGTTCTTTTATTCCTGGTTTCCATTTAGTTAATGATTTTCAACGAGTTTACATCTTTTCTACCGCTCATTTAATCCCTCCTTTAGCTTTCATATTTGACAGTATTACCGCAGAGATTATGGATTATCCTCCCAGAGATGATGAAGAAATTTTCAATAAAAGATATATCTTCGCTCTTGTTGTTTTAGCTTTGTCTCTTGCTTTTTCAGGTGGATTGGTCTACTTGCTTGGTTATTTCAATCTACTTTCGATTTCAAGTTTCAACCAGACTGGAATAATACCCATTCTTTTTGGAGAACCAGGATCTGTGCTTTCTTCTCCAGTTACACTTGCACATGCTAAAGCAAGAACTATGTTCGTTACAGTACTAGTTATTGCTGAAAGTCTCGTAGTTCTAAGTCTAAGAAGATTGAATAAATCCATTTTTCGTTCGTTCAAAGAAGATAGAAAATGGATAGTTTTTATTCTTGTTTTCAGCGTTCCATTACTGCATATTCTCCTAATGTATATCAAACCTTTACAGATATTTGCTGAGAAAATCCTTCCCTTCCTTCCTGAATTTCTCCCCCTAGGTATTCTTGACTGGTTAGTCATTCTAGTTGCTGTGACTATACCTCTAGTAACGCTTGAAACGTATAAATACTTTATTCGTAGGAGAAAGTCTTATTATTAGCTCAACATAAAGTCCATGTCTGAAAACTTATAATTAACTCTGAAAAATCTGACTTAAGCTCCAACTGGTGGAATTATGTTTTCCAATAAACAAAAAAGAATCAAGAATCATCCCGTTTTACAAGAAGAAGAATCTGTATTTGTAAAATTTACTTTTGATGATAAAGAGTTGTTTGGTAAAAAGGGGGAGATGATATCTTCAGCTCTTATTGCCAACGGAATTCAGATTTTTGGGAAACATCCTGAAGATAAAGCACCTTTAGGAATTTTTTGTGCAAATGGTCAATGTGCTCAGTGTACAGTTTTAGTTGATGGTATTGCTCTCAAATCTTGTATGACTCCTCTGAAAGAGAGTCAAAAAATTGAGAGTGTTGAAGATTATCCTCCTCTTCCAGAAGATGATGAAGAAGTGGAGTTCAAACCAATTCCTACAATAGATACAGATGTTCTCATAATTGGTGCAGGTCCAGCAGGATTGCAAGCAGCTCTGACTTTAGCTAAACTTGGAGCTAAAATCATTCTTATTGATGATAAAGATCGACTTGGTGGTAAACTTCTTCTACAAACTCACAAGTTTTTTGGGTCTGTTAAAGATTCATTCGCTGGGACCCGAGGAATTGATATTGCTAAGATACTCGAAGAACAGATAAAAGAGTTTGAAAACATAGATGTTTGGTTAGATAGTCCTTGTATAGCTGTTTTTTCAGATAAATTAGTTGGAGTACTTAAGGGCGATAAGTATGTTCACATTAATCCGAAGAAACTCCTGGTTGCAACTGGTGCGAGAGAAAAAATGCTTGCTTTTCCAGGTAATACTTTACCAGGGGTTTATGGAGCTGGAGCTTTTCAGACATTAGTGAACCGTGATTTAGTTAAATCAAGCGAAAAGATTTTCATCATAGGTGGAGGGAATGTTGGAATTATCGCTGGATATCATGCCATTCAAGCAGGTATTGAGGTAGTAGGATTGGTTGAAGCTCTTCCAAAGTGTGGGGGATACAAAGTTCATGAAGATAAGCTACGAAGGTTAGATGTTCCAATTTATACTCAACATACAGTTACAGCTACACATGGAAAAAATCATGTTGAAGCTGTTACAATATCGCAAATAGATGAGAGATTTCAACCGATTAAAGGAACAGAAAGAACATTCGAAGTTGATACAATTCTTATTGCAATTGGTTTAGATCCTGTAAATGAGTTTTACATGAAAGCAAAGGAATTTGGTATGGATGTGTGGGCAGCAGGAGATGCTCTAGAAATTGCTGAAGCTTCCTCTGCAATGTTCAGTGGTAAAATTGCAGGTATGAAAATAGGTCAATCTCTTAGTCTTACCAAAAAAGATGTGCCAATTGAATGGGAAGACAAAGCTGAAATTCTCAAAAGTCATCCAGGTCCAGTTGTAAAAATAGAGAAACCTATCAGGGAAGAAGGAATTTATCCTGTCTTTCATTGTAATCAAGAAATACCTTGTAATCCCTGTACTTCAGTTTGTCCCAAAGAACTCATTATTATTCCTGAAGGTGGAATATTAGGTTTACCAGAATTTAAAAAAGAACAAGATGTTGAATGTATAGGCTGTGCTCAATGTGTTGCAGTTTGTCCGGGCTTAGCAGTTACTCTTCTAGATTATAGAGACGATTCAAATTTTCCTAAAGTAACAATTCCAACAGAAATCTTTGTTGAAAAAGTAGAGGAGGGAGATAAACTTATGGTGGTTAATGAAGATGGAGAGGAGTTGGGAATTCATGAAGTTGATATGGTTAGAATTTTGAAAAAATATTCTAAGACTCAACTTATTACAGTAAAACTACCCAAAGAAGTTGCTTTGGAAGCAGTATCATTCAAAATTCCTAAAGCCTATGAACTTAAGGAAATAGAGTTGTATCAGGATATAATCCCCGATGAAGCAATAATCTGTAGATGTGAAAGAATTACAGCTGGAGAAATCAGAGCTTTAATCAGAATGGGAATAACTGATGCAAATGAACTGAAAGCTAAATCAAAAGTTGGAATGGGGGCTTGTGGAGCTAAAACTTGTTCAAAACTAATAGAGAAGCTGTTCAGAGAAGAAGGTATTTCTTACGATGAAATAACACCATTTGTGCAAAGACCTCTATTTATAGAAGTACCTTTGAAGTATTTCACTGGATCTCAGGAGGAGGATTAGTAATATGACTAAGAGATACGATGTCATAATTATTGGTGCAGGTAGTGTAGGTGTTCCAGCAGCTTATGCAATGTCTAGAGAAGGGTTGAAGGTTGCAGTTATAGAATCACTTCCTTCAGCAGGCCAAGGTCAGAACAAGAAAGCTATTGGAGGAATAAGAGCCACTCATACCAATCCTTCAAAAATAATCTTATGTCAAGATTCAATAGATATCCTCTCTAATTGGGAGGTCAGACACGGTCATGATATAGAATGGTTCCAAGGTGGTTATACATTTGTTGCATATAATGAAGCTCATGAACAACTCATGAAAGAAAATCTGGTCATCCAAAAAGAATCAGGACTAAACATTAATTGGGTAGATAAAGAGAAAATCATTGAGTTAGTACCAGGAATCAGCAAAGAGGGTCTTCTAGGGGGAACGTATTCTCCTGAAGATGGAAACTCTTCTCCACTAAAAACTCTTTATGCCATTCAAAAACAATCTCTTACTACTGGAGCTGAATATTTCTTTAAGGAATCTGTGACAAATGTTGAACTCAAGAATGGACCTATTAAGAAAGTTATTACAAATAAGAGTGCGTATGAAACAGATTTTATTATTAATGCAGCTGGAGCTTCAGCTAAACAAATAGGTGAAATGGTTGGACTCAATTTACCAATATTTCCAGACTCACACGAATCTGGTATCAGTGAGCCTGTTCAGAAATTCATTTATCCTCTAGTTGTAGATTTAAGACCTGGTGAAGGAACCAAAAACTTCTATTTCTACCAAAATATAGAAGGCAAGTTTATTCTATGCCTTACACCAGAACCAATTATACCTGGAATAAATGAAAATGAAACATCAGCCTTTCTACCGCAAGTCTCACAAAGGCTTATTGGTCTTATACCCAGGACAAAACACTTGAAAATGAGAAGAACCTGGAGAGGACTTTACCCCATGACACCTGATGGCTCTCCAATTGTAGGCAAAGTAACTTATCTTGAAGGATATATCAATGCAGTAGGGATGTGTGGTCAAGGATTTATGCTAGGTCCAGGTTTAGGAGAATTACTTGCAAGGATGGTAATGGAAAAAACATCCCCATCAGATGATAGAATCCTAGAGGAACTCTCTTTGGAGAGGGATTTTGGAAAAATTGAAAAACTAAAGTAACCTCCTTATCACTCAAATGTGTGTTGCAATAACGAATAGTTATTATATTCGAAAAATCACATTTTTAGATTAGTTCAATACCATCATTTAGTTGTTGTCTATGAAACCAAAATACGAAATTCAACGTCTTATTCGATGTAATGAATCTGATATAACATGTACAGGTGGAGTGGTTTTCATAGGTGATGGTCATACTGGAAAAACGCACGCAGCATTGAATTTGTCTAGTTTTAGGCAGGGAGGTTTTATAAATGCACGATGTCAAACAATTTCTAAATCTATTAATCTAGAGTTTGAATATTTCATTGCTCATTCGAATATTGAAAAATTTAGGGTTACTATTAGTTCTCAACTTTTCATTATGCCTGGACAAAAAGGAAAAGCTGAAAAAGGAACAGGGTTAGCTTTTGAAGATGCTTTAGACTTATACTTTGATATTAGGTCTATAAATGAGGTTATTGTGTTAGTTCTAACTTATAATCTTAACAACATAACTACTTTCCAAAATCTTGAATACTGGCTGAATAGAGCTATTGAACAAGAGCTAATAAAAGAATATACAAATATTGTTTTATTAGGCACACATCTAGATCAAGAAGATACAATAATTGTTAAAGAAGAAGAAATAGAAGCAGGTAGAAAATTCATCTCAAACCATGTTGAAGAGAGAATTGGGGTTAATATTGATCTAGATAGAATCATTCCAATTAAAATATCAAATATGACACAAGAAGGAATTCCAGAATTCCAAGAAGAAATAACTGATTGCTTCTTTAGATCCTTTGATATTAGACAAATAATAAGTGAAAACCTGAGTTTAGAAACTCAAAATTTAGGAAAAATAAGCAATATAGAAAATGAATTGAGGAAGTAGAAATGAAAAGAAAAGAATCATCTTTAATGTCAATCCTTCTAATTGTATTATGTTTTAATTCAATAATTTATTATGAAATCCAGGATGTAGACCTGAGTAATAATAATCCAATTAATGAGCTAGTTCCACAAGATGATTCAAATCTCGATAGTGATTATTATCTGAAAGATGATTCATTTTTGATAAAAAAAGATTTGATTCCAGGAGATTTCCAAACATTCGCATTCTTCAGCGGGGGAGGAACGGAAGCAGGAAACGACTTGATAGATGAGCCAGAATATCCAAATGAACCAGACAATAATGATACAGCTTACTATCCTAATGTTATAGAATGGGTTACTTATGATGAAGTTAAAGATGGAGGACACATACCTAAAGAGCTCTATTGGAGATCTATAAGTACTGACCCAATTACTCATCCTAGCTCTGCAGGAGAATGGCATCACTTAAGGGAGAGAAATTTTCCTTCTGAGCCTTCAAAAATGTTCAGTCCAGTCTTTACTGAAGATTGGGAAATTAGCGGAAGAGTGTATTATTTAACTTATATCAGAACAAATGATGGGGTATATTTCTCTGATTACATCGCGATAACAATGAAATTTAGTGTGCATTTATTTAACCCTGCAGATAAATCATCTGTTGAATTGACTTCTACTACCACTAACGTACCTGTTAATACAACTCTAACACAGAGAACATTTTCTTCTGAGATAACAGGCACCTATACAATTCCTGCAGGATATAGATTAAAATATGACATAGAATATATGTACGACACAATTCCATCTAGTTATTCATTATTAATGTACACAGGATATCCAGCTGGTGGAATCAGTGGTACTCTTATTTGGACTATCAGTGATCCTACTTATGGGAATACTTATACTTTAGATAATAATCAAAGAATGACGGGAGTTCAACTATATTTACGTTCGAAAGAATTTCCTGATATTGATGTTTATGGTGTCACAAACGAAACAGTTTATGGTACTCAACAGAATGTAGCAATTGATGTGACTCTAGGGTCAGTCAGTTCGTATAGATGGGATGGAGGTACATGGAATCCCTTCTCAGATAATACTACTACACAAATTCCTGATATACATGGGTGGCATTATCTGGAGATCAATGCAAGTGATCCAGATTTTGGAAATACAAACACTACAATGTATAAACTAGGTTATGATGCATCAGCTGAAAATCTTATTCTGAATAATGCGGTGAGTTCAGATAGGTTAGAAGGTGGATTTATACTAGATTTCAGCATTTTCAATGTTAGTACAGTTATGTATGAGTGGGATTCAAGTGGAACGCAATTTCCACTACTATCTCCTTATGATTTAGTTACGGATATGTTCAATGGATGGCACGATTTAAATCTAACAACATCAGATTTCTATGAGACTAAATCTTATTTCTATATTTTTGAATTTGATTCAGATACTCCAATTATCTCTCTCTATAATGTTGTAAATGAGAGTTTCTATGTTCCAGGTAAGAATATAGAATTGAAAATTACTGATAGCTCAACATTTAGCTATTTAAACTATAGTTGGGATTCTGGAGCAAATCAGAGCTGGACAGAAGTACCAAGTAATGTTTACACAACTGATTTACCAATTAGTATAGGTAAAAGAATATTAAAAGTATATGTAGAAGATGTTTTTAATCATATTTCATATTCTTATTTTGAATTTTGGGCAGATGACACTTTTTTCAACGTAGATTTAGTCAATTTAAATGATGGGCAGTATGTTCAAGGTGGAAATGATGTTGAATTAATAATACAAAGGAGTAATACTAACTGTTATTACAGCTGGAATTCTGGTGACGAAACCTATGAATCTTTAACTACTACCTCACTGGTTCTAAGTGGTGAAGATACAATACCTATAATTGAAGGAACCAATAAGTTAACAATAAGAACTTTCAATTTAACAGATGATCAACATATCTTTAATTTCACATTCATAGTTGATAGAACTGCACCCGTTATAAGTAATTTTCAAAGTTACAATAATTCACGATATCTTAGTAATGCGAATTTTTTTATCTGTGTAGAAGATAATTTCATTACTGATAATACAACCCTAGTAATTGAATATTCAATTGATGGAAAAATTTTCAAGAACTTATTTTATGATTTTGTTTTCTCTCTTTTACCATATGCAGATGGTTTTCATACTTTGGATTTAAGAGTTCGAGATTTAGCTGGAAACATAGCTTATCAGAACATAAGATTCACCATAGATACAACAGAACCAGATCTAACCATCACAATTCCTGAATTGGTGGATTATAGTTTAGTTGATGGAAATTTGTATGTTCCAGCTGATGCTTTGGTTCAAGTAACTATAACTGATGATGATGAAACAACTTACAGTTATTATAGAATCTATGGCGGACTAAAAATTCCCTTCACCGACAGTATCATATTGAGTGATTCTGATGGACCATTAGTTGTAAAAATCTATGCTAATGACACGTTGGGAAATGAAAGAATGATATCTTACAACTTAATAATTGACAGCCTAGCCCCTAATGCTGATCTCACAGATCCTACAAATCTGACTAAAGTTAATGAATATTCACTATTGTCTTTTGATTCAAACGATGAAAATGAAGCTACAATTAATAGCATTAGATATTTCTGGGATGCTCTACCAGGTTTTTGGTCTTATCCTTCTTTTGACTTTGTTACAAATCTTGGATTATTATCACCACTCTATGCTACAGGTGAGTTTGCCACAGTTACTATTGAAGCAAGTGATATACTAGGAAATCTTGCATTGTATAATTACACTTTTGAAATAGATTTTGCCCCACCAATTGGTGATATTTACTTCTATAATGAAACAAGTCTGCATCTAGAATATATTGAACCTAATACAATAATAAATGTACAAGGGAATACTACTCTGTGGTTTAACAAAACTTTAGATTCTGATATTGATTATATCTCTTATAATTGGGATTCAGGAGAGTTAAACACTATTTCTGACCCCCCATTTTATTTTAGCTCTGTACCTCTAACAGATGGAGATCATAATTTAACAATAACATTCGTTGACAATACTTGGAGTCATTCAACAAACAATGTAACTCATATATATATATTCAGGGTAAGTGATATTAAACTCAATTTTATATTCCCTGCAAATTTCACAAATGACTATCACCATGTGTTGACATATAATGACACTTTTGTTTACCAAGTTGAAGTATTGAACTCAAGCCTATATCAAATAGATGACCTTTACTATACCGTAATACAAGATGTATCACTAAATTTGACAGTCAAAGTAACTAACACTACTAGTATTTATGAGATTGAAGTTCATGCAACAAATGTTTCTTTCATAAAAGAAACTCAGGTATTTATTCAATTTTCAAGACCAACTGGTGGAGGAACATCTACAAGACTCTATCTCACAATTCTGAAGAAAGAAGGTAATTCTACTATCTTGGAGGAAAGTGATTCTAGTGTCATATACGGAGAAGACCTCCAAATATCCTTGTATCTTGAAAATAATCTAGGACAAAAGACAACAATTACTAAATTATTTGTTAATGAGACTTCATTTGATTTCACTTTTGATTCGATTACTTCAATCTGTACTTTTATTTATTCTTCTATACCATTAAATAGTAAGGGAAATTTCTCGCTTATAATTTGTGTTGAATCTTTATTCTATTTTGCTAATACAACTTCTACAACAGCTTTTGATTTTGAAATAAAGCCTATTCCAATACTCTTTAATGTCTGGGTTTCCAATTCTACGATTCTAGAAGGAACCGCGGTAACGATTTATGCGAATCTTACACTAACGGATGGAACACCAATTTCCTTAGCAGAAATTCATTTCTACATTTTCATCTATTGGAAGAATGACAGTGTAGATTCTCCTTCTTTAGTTAAGTTCCAATTCACTGATTATAACGATACATTCTTTGATTCTTATTTCACTAATGAAGAAGGGATAGCTTCAATTTCATATGTACTTGAATCAAATATTGACTATATACGAATATCTGCTGGTTTCAATGAAACTCCTACAATGGATTCCATTACTTTTGATGTGGAGGATATAGTCATAACATTTCCACCACCTGAAGCAACAAAATTCCCTCGATGGTTACTTTATCTAATCATTGGTGGAAGCATAGGAGTAGCTGCTCTGATATCTTTCATAATTTATAAAGTTACTCGACCTAAATCATTTGAAGAATTGATGGAAAGAGTTACAGACGAAGATATAGCATTAAATTATTCGATTATGTCACCAGGAGTCATTCTAACGATTTTCGATCAGAGAAAAGGACCGATTCCATTAGTTTCTGACCATAGTTTAGATATTGGGCGATATATCAATAGGATGAGAATTGGCGTTGAAAATTTCCTTCTTAAAATAGCTGATCAAGCATATAGCTCACTTGGTTTTGAGGAACATGATGCAGGTAGAAGAGTAGGGTCAATTATTCTTCCAACAGAGAAGATGGTAGCTTTTGTTCATGGTGTTCAGCTAGAAAATAAAATGGCTAGAGGAGGGTTCGAAAATCTTTCTCTTATTGTTCTAGCAGATTCTGAGTATGGTAATTTACTACTTAACTATCAAGAATATCTTTATGGGAATGTTGATGATCTAATTGATGATTTGAAATCTAAGAAAAATCTCAAAGTTGTTGAAGATATTATAGTTGATATTCGAAAACAATCTGTAATTATTATGCTTGCTGCACAAGAAATGGAAAAGTTACAAAATGGAGATTAATCCCTCCTCTTCCTAATTTCCCATGACCAATAACGATATGTTGATATGCAATTTTTCTGTTTATTACTTATAGATACTATTTAATAGTTATAACAAGGGGAAAAAACTCGTGTCCTATCTCTTCGACGAATTATCTGGCAAGAAAGGAAGTGTAACTGAGGTTGAAGACAAAATTATACTAATGGGTCTTCAAGCTGCAGGAAAAACTGCTATAAAAGATGTTGTCTTCTTCAATAAAGAACCAGAGGAAGTCTACGGATACATGGCTACTGTACATTATCAAAGACAATTCTTAGATGAAGACCAAACAAGTATGATTATTGATTCTGGTGGACAAGAATCGTATTGGAATGAAGCTGTTACTCATTTTCGTCATCTTGTTTTTTCCAATGTAAAACTGTTAATATGGATTGTTGATGTCACTAAACCTGAATTATTTGAAGAGTCTGAAAGGCGTTTCAGTTTTACTATACGTCAATTCAAAAAAGAAAATCCTGAAGGAAATATCACTGTTTTATGCCATAAAGTGGATTTAGTTACTCCTGATCAGATGGTTGTAATTCACCAGCACGTTCGAGAGATGTTTGCTGATACAAGATTCGAAGTTGACTTTGAAAATACTAGTATTTACTATAAAGATAGCTTAAGAGAACTACTTTTTACTATAATGGCAGAAGCTGGAATAAATACAAAAAGATTTGAGTTAGTTTCCAATGTTGGACAAAAAGTCGAAGAGAGCGAAGAATTCCAAAGTTATGTTTTGGAACATGCTGAGGATGAAAAAGTCGCAATTTTGAGAGATTATCTAAATCCTGAACCAACACCTCTATTACCTACTTTTGGAAAACTCAATTTTCAACTTGATTTAACAGACTATGATATCATTGAAATAGTTCTTATTGATAAGAAAACTCATTCCCCTATTACAGGTGCTTCTTCCAATGCATCTGTTTCTGCAGATAATTCTATGGAATATCTGGTAGCTTTGCACGATTTCAAATCTAGAATTAAAGATAATACTGAAGAAATTGATCCTTCTGGTGATATTCTAACTTCTGACAGCGGTAAAGTTCATGCCATGTTGTTCGATTTAGCAAACAACTATCTCATAATTACCTCTTTTTCCCCAATTTCTGAGGAAAGAAAAGAGCTTCTCTTTCAGTTGATCTTTAAATTTGCTCAATCATCAGCAGGAGTTAGTCCACCTGAACCTACAGAACAGGTAGTGACAGAACCTACAACAACAGTAGTTATCGAGCCAGCTGAAGAAATTGTTCCTGAACCTGAACCTGTTGTAACAGAAGTTGTGAAAGAACCACTAAAAGTAACTGAAGTTGTTCCATCAACTGAATTAGAAGTAGATGACTTAGTAGACAAAGTTGTCTCTCAACCAACCAGCACAGCAGAAGACGTTGAGGTTTTTGAAGAGATTCCAGTTGTTGAAGCTGAACCAGTTCAAATAGAAGACGAATCATTCTTCCAGAAGGAAAAAATTGTGATAACTAAGGTTGCCATAGAACCAGAAGAAATTGTTTCTGCTCCTGTAGAAGTTCCTGAACCAGAACCAATCTCTGAAATTATGGAAGCTATTAAAGAAGATGTTGAAGAATATCCTCCTGTTCCTGAAAAACTTGAGGAAGCTATAGAACTGCCTGAACCTCCAGTAGTTGAAAAGGTGGAAATCGTTAAAGAAGAAAAACTTGTTCCCTCACCTGAATCATTAGATATGAAATTAAAACAACAATTTTCAGATATAGTTGAAGAAAGGGAAGTAAAAATCGAAGAATCCTCGGAATCAATAGCTCCACCAGTTCCACAAGTTGTAAAAGTTGTCGAAGAAGTCATTATTCAAGACGCTATTTCAGAAACAGAAGTTGCTGAAGAAACTGTTCCTGAACCAGAACCTGTAGTCGTCATGAAAGAATCTTCTCCTGAACCAGTTCAAGAAGAAGTTAGTGCAACTGATACTTCTATAAATTTTTCCGCAGTTGATATTCAAGACTTCGCTAGTTTTCTAGTTCAGAAGAAAGAAACTATTTTAGATGAAAATTTCAAATTAGAAGATATGGAAATAAAGATGGACGATATTAAGAGCTTGTCAGCTTTCCTATTCAGTGGATCAGCTAAGAAAAAGGAAGAAATTAAAGAAGAAATAGAAACTACTGATTAAACTTCTTTTGAAATTATATTTATACAGGTCTGCTATCATCATAACGGCGATATTCTAATTGACCATCAAGGAAGATAGGTACTTCTCTTATCCCTTCAACGCATTCATGTGATGGGAATAGTTCAACTGATATCGCTCCAAAACCTTTTTGGATTTTTATTCCTCTTTCTAACTGTTCAGCACTCTCTACAGCTACATCTATAATGGATTTCTGGAGGTTTCTTCCACAAACATCGCATCTGTAATTAATATTTTGTTCAATCCTTCTTTCGAGTAGATCTGATTTCTCAATTCCATTCTTTAGGAGATAATCTTCTAAAGCTCCTTTCATCTTGATTCTAGCACGACCAATTAGTTCATCAGTTTGGAATAATTGCTTCATTTCTGAAGCCAGTGTGTTAAAATACTCTATTTCTCTATCTACATCTAAATTAGGTGGAAAAACAGTTGTTAAAATTAAATCTGCATCAATCTCCCTCATGTAAACTCGGCTTTCATCAAAAGAGAAAGTAGCATACTCCAGCACCAAGGTTTGAGAAAACATCTTCGCTAAATCGTTCTTAAGTTTAACAAAATTGAAGCCTGTATATCTTTCAGGTTGAGAATATAACATTAGTCCTTGAGCTGTTGAAAGAGAAAGAAATGCTAAATCTTGCTTGCTGAAAGTTTCTTTTATTTTAACAGATTTTTTGTCATCTTTTGGATAAACATAGGCTAATACTTGCTGCATTGCATCCCAGATTGTTTCTTCAAAGATTGAAGTACCTAACAATTCTGCATTTGGGAAATCGTCTATCTCAAAAATATCCTTAATAGATAGTAAAACAGGTTCTCGTTTATTGGGTGCAACAACATCCATCTTATGTGCAAAAACATAAATTTTAGATCCTTCAGCTAATTTGACTGCATTTTCCATAGTTAGATCGAAATAATACTTGGATCTCATAATGTTGGATGCATCGGATATATCAACTACGAAAATGAAAGCTTTGGTGTCACTGAAAGTTCTTTCTTTATATTGCTCAAAAACTTCATTCAAATAATTAGATTGACCACCAACATCGAACAAGTTTATGGCACTCCCTGCAAGGTTGAACAGTTTTCTGTTGATACGTACAGTTGCTGGATTCATAGATGTTGCTTCAGGTGAAAAACCTTCGAAAACAACTTGTCGAATGGAAGTCTTTCCAGATTGGGATAACCCTAGTACTACGATTTTAGACTCTAATTTATTCTCTCCTGCATACATAAGCTTCACGTTTTCTTTCATTTTTTCATTATAAAATATTTGTGATATTCCTATTTGAACAGTGTTAGGTTAAAATTTTAGTTAGAACCAAAACCGAAAAATATTCTAGATATATTGTCTGAAGGTCTCCTTCTTGGATGATGGGGGTTAGTTTATTATAGGTCTGAAACTTGACTCCCCTACCTTATTGAATAGGGCACATTCTGATAAGGTAAGCTTGTTTGCAGCAAAATGAAATTCAATTTTTACTACAAAAGAATAATAAGCAACTAACAACACGGGTTAGATATGGATTATGATGCAATTATTGTTGGTTCAGGATTAGCTGGTTTAGTAGCAGGTGCTAAATTAGCTAAAGAAAGTAAGAAAGTGTTGATTTTGGAACAACATATTACCTCTGGCGGTTACGCAGCAGGTTATATCAGAGGTGATTACCAAGTAGACTTAAGTCTTCACTCCATGGATGGTCTTTATGAGTTAGATCCAAAAATCAAAATATTTGAAGAATTGGATGTTGTTTTCAATATCGAGTTTGTTAAAATTACAACAGGCTACTATCGTTATAAGAATAGCAGAGTTGATTTTAATATACCAGACAAAGTAGAAGATGCAATTTCTACACTTTCCGAGCTTTATCCTACAGAGAAGAGTAACCTTGAGAAATTCTTCAAAACTTTATCTGATTTAACAGAAGATACTCATAGTATTCCAACATCTAAAGTAAAACAAGCTCTTATTGGTCCCCTAGTACCTATTCTATACTCAAGTATACCTAAATGGGGGGGAAAGACGGCAGGAGACCTTCTAGATTCGATATTTGAGAATGAAGATTTGAAACTTGCTTTAGCTGGAACTTTGCAATATTATAGCGATGATCCATACAAGTTATCTGCAATTATTTTTGCTCTTGCTCTTTCTTCAAGATTCAAAGGAGGAACGCATTATATAAAAGGGGGATCTGTAAGGCTATCAAATCATCTAGCAGATTTCATCAAAGAAAAAGGTGGAGATATATTATTCAACAGAAGAGTAACAAAGATTCTTGTAAAAGGTAATAGAGCTTACGGTGTTGAATATGAAAATAAAGAAAGAGAAAATTTGGAACCAGTTCAAGTAATTGGGAAATTTGTTATTGTTAACGCAGCTGTACCTTATGCGATAAATGAGTTAATTTCAGATAAACATGCTCGGTCTCTTAAGGATAAAGTAAACAAATTGGAGGTTGGTCATTCTACTCTGAATATCTATCTATGTTTCAATAAATCTTTAAAAGATTTAGGACATAATAGCTATACTACAGTTGTTAATGTTGAGGGAATAAACTCTCTTGCTGATCTTGAAGCTAATAACAAACAGGATTACTCGAACAGAAATTATATTTTCATTGATTATGGACAAATTGATTCAGGATTGACACCTCTTGGAAAAACTACAGGAACTATTTGTGTAATAGATTATTTGGAGAATTGGGAAGGTTTAACCGAGGATGAATATACTTACAAGAAACAAGAAATAACAAATATCTTTATGAATCGCTTGGATACTCTTATTCCTGGTGTAAAAAATTACATTGAGTATGTAAATATATCTACTCCTCTTACTAAAAAGAATAATACACTAAATCCTAACGGAACCTCCATTGGTTTTGCTCAAACCAGAAGTCAAGCTGGAATGAAACGCTTTAAAGTCAAATCTTCGATCAGGAATTTATATTTCACATCAGCTTGGACCTTCCCAGGTGGTGGTTATTCATCTACAATTTTATCAGGATGGCAATGCGTACTCAATGTGCTAGATGAATTCTAAAAATTTATCCTTTTCTTCTTTATTTCCATGAATCACTATATTCTACTATGTACTGTTCTAATGTTCTTGGTTTTTTTTTCATTATTCTTTCGAAATCAGTATAGATAGTGTCTGATTTTTTGACTCTAGCTCCAAAATAAATCAATCTCATAATCCTGATCATCTCTTTCGAAATACCATAATCATTCATTTTTTTCTTAAATGCTTTTCCTGAAGGATTACTATATGTAAAAGAGAGTTTTAATATTTCTGACATCATTTTAGCAACTTCAGATAAATCATAAACTTCGGATCCTGTTATGTGTATGGTCTGATTATTATATCCACCATTAAATAAGATAAATGCTGCTACTTCTCCAATATCTTTAACATCGGTAAAACTAAATTTTGCATTTCCAGCAGGAATGAATAAATCCTTCTCTTTCTGAATAACTTCTTTATGTGTTGTAGATAGATTCTGCATAAAATATCCTGCTCTAATGTGTGTATATGTGATTCCTATCTTTTTGATATAATTTTCAATCTTATAATGTGGAACCATTGGATTAGCATCTGCAATAGAAAGAGTAACTACTAATTTGATTTTTTTTTCTTTCATAAGATCTATGAAAGGAAACATGTATGTCTTTACATCACCTATTTGTGGAGGTCTCATTAGAAATACAATATCAATTCCATCAAGAGCTTGCTCAAAAGTACTTTCATCGTAGAAATCTAGTTTTCTAAATCCAACTCCCTCTCCAAACATTAAACTCACAGATTCTTTATGTAAATCTGCTGCAAAGATTGTAGTTTTTTTCTCTTTTAGAAATTTAACAACTTCTCTCCCCACATTTCCAGTTGCACCTGTTACTAGAATTTTAGAAATAGTTTTCACCTACCAAAGAAGAATGATAAACTTTAAAAATATTTCGCATTCGAAATTTATGTATACGAAATATATTTATATGCACAAATGAACTAAGAATTGTTATGAATTCTCCATCTAAAGTTGGGTTATTTATTGCAAAAATTCATCAAAGCTCAGACAGATTATTTACTCGGAAATTGAGAGAACACAATCTCATTGATTTGAACCCTTCTCAAGGAAGAGTATTATTCGCTTTAAAAGAACAAGATCTAATATCAATACAAGAATTATCTGAAAGAACTTCATTAAGCAATTCTACTCTAACATCTGTATTGGATAAATTAGAATCTAAAAATCTTATTGAACGGATTCACACAAGGGAGGATAGAAGAAAGTATTTGATAAAACTAAAAAATAAATTCCATGAAAATTTCAAAATCTACTATGACATTGTAATGGAGATGAGTAAGATTTATTTTGAAGGTTTTTCAAGTGACGAGATTAGGGAAATCGAAGAGAAATTAATTAGAATTATGCAAAATCTCGAAAAGCATGAAAAATTATGAGAAGTATCTATACCACCTTTTACTTATACAACTCTGCTTTTGTAGAAAGATGTTTAACTCCTATCAGTTCGCATAAATTATCGAGAAATTTTTATCTATTATTTTAATTTTTTCTCCTTCTAATCCAGTAAGATTGGTAAACTTACAGGGTAATCCTCTGGCAGTTAAAGGATTTGGACCTTGCATCAATTGAAAATGAAGGTGAGGTGCAGTTGAGTTACCAGAATTCCCGAGGAGACCGATAACTTGACCTTGTTTAATTTTCTCGCCGTTTTTTACTTTGAGACTATTTGGAATCAAATGAGCATAAAATGAATATTCTTTATCTGGGTGTTCAATAACAACGTAATTTCCAGCTGCAATTGGCAGATATCCTAATTCCATGATTATTTTCCCTAAATCTTCTTCAGGTAACAACTCTCCAGCTGCAGGATTATCAGGTAATTGATCAAAAGAGTCTACAACAACCCCATCAGCAATTGCAATAACTTCTTCACCATAAAATGAGAACATCTCATTTTTCTTTCCAGAGTTAGTGCTCAAATTCATATCTTTATCTACTTTTACTAAATCAAAACCAAATTCCTGTGAATGCATTCTTCTATGTTGATAAGGATTATCGAATGTATTGACAGGTATCCATGCTCCTTTAAGTGGAAAAATATAATGATTTTTACACGTGTATTGCTTCAAAGGTATTATTATTTCTTCTTTCTTCTCTTCACTGTTCTCAGTGTAAAATACCGTGAATGTTAACTGATCTACTGGTTCTTTGTCCATATATACGAAATGTTCTAATCTCAAACCTGTTTCTTGATTCTGCTCAAGTTCATTGATTGAAAGATTCTCTTTATTCCAGAATTCAGCTGTTCCTAGAATAAGCTTTGCTAAATCTGGATGTGTCAGTGCATCAATTAAACCACTTACGTCTTCTGCTTTCTTTTTAATCATTTCTTTATCATAGCTTATTGTTTTCAGAATTTTAGAATCTCTCTGAATATCAAATTGATACTTAATTAATTGAATCTTTTTAGATGAATGATTTTTAATCTTAACAGCTCTTAAGAAGAAACTCGACTCTACTCTCTGTATATCTTCTAGATTTCTTAAAACATTTATCAAATAATCAGATGGAAGAAAAGTAATTTTCATAATAACCCATTTAAACATGATTAATTTAAATCTTTCAGAAAATTAGCAATACGAGATGAAATAATTATGGATTTGCAAATATTTTTAGTAATTCTAACACAAAAATAATAAACAATGCCTATCACAAGATAACAATGAGTTATGATGTTGCTATCATTGGTTCTGGCTTAGGTGGGTTAATAGCTGGTGCAAAGCTAGCAAAGGAAGGAAGAAAAATCCTAATTGTTGAACAACACACCAGTATAGGTGGATTTGCTACTTGTTTCACTCAAAATAACTTTACAATTGATGTTGGATTTCATTCAATGGACGGTCTTTATATTCAAGATCCAAAAATCAAAGTCTTTGAGGATTTGGATGTTTATTTTAATCTTGAATTTGTTGCTCTACCATCAGAGTATTATAGATATGTAAATAACAGATTTGATTTCTCAATCCCTCACACAACATATGAAGCTATTGAAGTACTTACTGAAAATTTCCCTAAAGAGAAAAAAGGAATTGTCGAGTTTTTTAGAATAATTGAAGATATTTTCTCTTCTGAATGGAAAAATAAAACAGCTGGTGAAATGTTAGATTCATTGATCAAAAGTAATGATCTCAAACTCGCTTTGATAGGAACTATCCAATATTATGGAGATGATCCTTATACTTTGTCTGCTTTATCATTTGGAGCAGCATTAGCACGAAATTACAAGGGAGGAAATCACTATATCAAAGGAGGATCTGTAAAACTAACTGATTACCTAGCAAATTATATCAAAGAGCATGAAGGTAAAATTCTCTTAGGAAATGAAGTAACAAAAATATTGATTAATCCAGACAAAGACGCAGCTGAAGGAATTATGTATAGATCAACATCTGATGATGACGCAGAACCAATCAAAGTTATAGCTAAAAATGTAATTGTTAATGCTCCTCTCCCTGTAGCTGCGAAATTACTATCTTCTGAAAGTGAGAATGCTGTAAAACTTCAAGAAATGATGAATCATCTTAAAGTTGGACATTCAGCAGTGAACATTTATTTCGGCTTTGATACCACTTTAGATAAATTAGGTCATAAGAATTATCTTACAGTTGTTAATCATAAAAGTGTATATGGTTTGAAAGACATCTATGAAAACAATAATAGTAAGCATTCTCAGAAGAATTTCATTTTTGTAGACTATGGGCAGACAGATACTGGTATGGCTCCTTTCGGAAAGAGTACTGGTGTTATTAGTATAGTAGATTACATGCATAATTGGGAAAATTTGAGTAACGAGGATTATTATACAAAGAAAAAGGAGATTGAAGGAATTTTCATTGATAAACTTGAGATGTTGATTCCTGGTGTAAAAGATCATATTGAGTATATTAGTGTTGCAACACCAAAAACTATGGAAAGATATACTAGAAATCCAAAAGGTTCTATTATAGGATTCACTAGGAATCCTTTACAGGTAAGAAAGTATCCTTTGATTTCTCCAATTAAGAATCTATATTTTGCTTCTGCTTGGTCTGTACCAGGAGGAGGATTTACATCAATAATAGATGCAAGTTGGAGAGTTGCTTGTTCAATTCTAAAGAAGAGAAGATAAAAATCACTAAACAAATTCTAATTTATTGATTTTTAAAAATCGTTCATAAACCAAATGACTCATCACAAAAAGAAATTTGTTAAAACTTTGATTTGGATTCATTTCTTTATATGAATATAGTATTGATTTTTCATGATTAGTTAGGAAATATGCCATAAGATCTTTACAGAGAATTCTTAGATTAGGGCTCATTTCACTAAAAAGAATAGCTTGTTCAGTATTAAATCTTCTAAACTCATCAGATGAAGATTTAGGGAAGGCTATTGTAGAATTAACTAACAGATCCAATTCTACTAAATTTCTCTCTGTAGGTTCCTCAATGATATTTTCATCAATGAATTCAGCAATTAATTTCAAAACAACTTCGTCGAGAAAAACTGAGGTTTCAAGGATGTTTGTAGCATGTTGAATCCACTTTCTAGTTCCAGTAAATGGAAAAGATTTCTTTCTCGAATCATGGGTAGATTTTAACTGTTGTTTCCACTCCCTAAATATTCTATTTGTAACCTTTTCAGAAATAAAAACTTGAAATTCAATGAATCCTAAGATTGATTTAATGGTAAATTTCTTGCCCTCTTCGCTCTTCTCAAAAACATAAGTAGTATTTCGAATTTTATCTTTTATCTCAAGACCGGTAATATTAATTCTTTCAAAGTTAGGAGCTTCAAATACTTTCTTTGTCATAGCAACTTTTTGGGGGATAGGTATGCCAAGGGATTTATACATTTCATTTTCATCAGGAACCGATGAAAAATCTCGGTCAGTCTCATATCCATAATGTGTCGATTTTATGTGAGCTTGTGATCTAACGGTTAGAGAACTGTCTATAAAACATTTAACAGCTGATAGATTATCTTGATCACATTTGTGAACATCAACAAATTCTAAGATAGCTGATAGTGTATCCGTTTGTAATAATCTGGAAGGGATGTTTAAGTTTCGTTGCTTCTGGCATTTATTGCATTGATATTCTATTTTTTTTATGCCACTCTCACTACTCAAGTTGAATCCCCACTTGTTTCTGAAATTATTAAGTAGTATTTTGTATATATTCTTTTAGTTACTAAGAAGACATATAAATTGAGGTTACAAACTCTCTTAAATTACAAAAGGGAGGATTCCAGCATTTGAATATTTAATCATGTGTCGTGTAATTCTTTTTAAATAAGTTGATTTTCTTCAACTCTACAAGGTGCTAGAGGGTTGACAAAAGCAGTTAAGAAACAAGTTTCTCCATATCAAAGACTCTCCAAAGTACTAAATATAATCCCCAATGGTTTTCCAGAAGTAGCAGATGGTTCTCATTTGCGAGTTCTAGAGTGGATCTATGAGCCTGAAGAAGCGGAATTAGCAAGTAAACTAAAAGTGAAAGCTGAATCAGTTGAAAAGATGGCAAAAAGACTCAAGATTCCTGAGGATGAGCTTGCATCTAAACTTGAAAGAATGGAATCCAAAGGTCAACTTCGTGTCAGTAGATCTAGTGAAGCAAAGAAATACGGACTGCTTCCCTTTGTGGTAGGAATTTATGAGGAACAAATCCATAGAATGGACACTGAATTCGCAGAGTTATTTGAAGATTACATTCAAAAAATTCAAGGAAGAGTCTTATTCACAACTAAGCCAGCCATACAAAGAATCGTTCCCGTGAATAGTGTAATCAAAACAGAACTGGAAATACACCCTTACAATCAAGCTGAACAAATGATTAGAAGTGCTAAAAGTTGGGGAATACGTGATTGTATATGTAAGAAACAGCAGGAATTGATTGGTGATTCATGTAAATTTCCCGATAAGGTTTGTCTAGTTTTTTCAAAAGGTGAGAATAGATACGAAGGGAGTCTTCAGACAACTACAATAACCATGGAAGAATCTCTTAAAATTTTGAAAGAAACAGAAGAAGCTGGACTAATTCATTCTTCAATGAATGTGGGAAGTGGACATTCTTATATCTGTAATTGTTGTACCTGTTGTTGTGGAGTACTAAGAGGTTTAGTAGAATGGGGACAACCTCAAGCATTTGTAAAATCCGATTATGTAATGCATGTAGAAGAAGAAGCTTGCATAGGCTGTGGAAAATGTATTGATAGATGCCAATTCAATGCATTGGAGCTAGTTAATAAGAAAATTGCTGTAAATAAGAAATGTATTAGCTGTGGAATATGTTCTTTAGTCTGTCCAAAAGGTGCTCTCAAACTGATAGATCGAAAACCTAAGGAAGTGAAAAAACCACCAAAAAATATAATCACTTGGATGCTTAGAAGAGCTTTTTCAAGAAAAGTGAATATATTCAAAATATTCTAGATTACTAAGCATTGACCTATATTCTACAGAAAAAATCATTCTTAATTTTAAAATATACTAGATTTTCCTATTAAGCAATTTTAGATGGAAAAATCAGTTCTCTTTACTCTAATTCTAATGATTAAAATGCCGCAACAAACGTTTTAAAGAGAGAAGAGTATCGTAGTAAGATTAAAGGTGCTTGTATTTGCTTCAACAAAGAAAAAGTATCTATTGATTTTATTTGTTAGTTTATTCATGCTGATTGCATTTCAACAGATTTGTCAACCAACATACTCTAATCCTGTTATTATTGACCCTGATACTTGGACTAATTATCTAGCAGGTGGAATTTTACCTGAAAACGTCTCTAATACTCTTAGGATGGATCAAGCAATTGTAAATTTCGAAATCCAAACAGGATATACAGCAAATCTGAAAGTCGATTTTAATGGCATCTATTATGTCCATAATAACGAAGCAACAGCTTATTATACGATTGCTAATCCTTTTTCTTCTGTTTTCGATGGTCTTGAAGAAACTATAGAAGTTGAAGTCAACGGAATAGAAGCTTCATATAATCTTTATGAAACAGGTTATCTAGAACCAACAGAATGGGAGGATTACCTTGACGAAGAAATGAGGATTTTTATTATTTCAAATATATCATTTGAAGAAGATACAACAACAAAAATTGAGTATCGTTGGTCTTCCACATTCAAAACTACAGATGATTTTACTGCAGTAAAGTATGATGTAGGTACTGCAAAAGCATGGTCTAATACACTAAATGAGAGAATAGAATTTAAGGTCAGAGGAACTCAACCAGATAGAGTAACTAGCAATTTTGAATACGATAGATTAGAAATTATGAAAAAGACATTCTATAAACTCTATATTTGGAATTGGGAACTTGAATTCCTAAATGCAAATGAAGTTGGGTTGATATTCAAAGTTGATGATCTAAAAAGAACTGCTGCAAGTTTTATTTTTAGTTATTGTATATATTTTCTTTTGCCTGTTAATTTAGTGTTATTTATTCGATTTATAATTAGAAAGAAGAGATTGAGAGGTGCATACATATGAAGAAAAGAATTGCTCTAATACTTCTTTTGATCTTTACAGCTTTTGTTCCATATTCTATCATTGAAATGGAAGCTCAAGAAACTGAGATTCAACAGATATTTTCAATCAACTTGTTATCACCTCTTGGAGATGCAAGTAGTAATCAAATAACTCTTTTAATAGAAAACCAATTACCAAAATTTGGTATTGGTGTTGACTTCCTTGAATCAACTACTATGGATAACATTGCTCCTCGAACATGGGAATATCCATTAATTGATTTCGACTATATTCCAACTTACGCTGAAGGTGGTTATGATATCCTTTTCAATAGTCATATTTGGGATTTTGATTGGGATCCAACACTCTATTTTGATATAGAAGGACAAATACCATCTGGGAAGAATTTTTACCAATATTACAATCCAACATTTGATACAATATTATATGAATATAGAACAGAAATGAATTCTTCTACCCGAATAGAATATGCACATGATTTGCAAGCAATACTGTATGAAGATTTACCTTCAATTTGCATAGTCTATCCCAGATTGCTATATGCATTTAGAGACGATGTAATTGGTGTTGATAGTCTCTTGCTTTCTCTTTCACAATTCAGATCGGAACATTGGGATGACCTTTCTGATCATGTAATTAACTATACAATACCTGAAAAAATGAATGCACCTAATAACTTCAAGAGATGCTCTTATTTTGATAACCAATGGATGAATGCAGTGTATGGATCTCTATTACAAAGAAAACAAAATACTCACGAATGGGAGCCAGCAATTGCACTGAATTATAGCTTAAGTACTGATGGTAAGAATTATACAGTTCATCTAGATCCAAATGCGAAATTTAATGATGGTTCTCCAGTATTAGCAGAGGACGTGAAATACACCTATGATCTACATATGACTCCAGAAGTAAATTCCAGAAAGTTTGATTTGCTCACCAAGTGGTTTGATTCAAATGAATCTATAGAAATAGTTGATTCTCATACATTAAATTTCAACATGTCGGAGTTTTGGGTTTTCTCTCAAAAGCTATTATCTATTGGAATAATTGACAAGAGTAGTGTAGAGCCTGTTATTTCATCTTATGGATATTCAATTTTTAATGAAATCCCTCTAACAGGAAATGTTCAAGATGTTTTAGTAAAATCTTGTGGACCTTTTAAATTAGATAAGTACAACAATGCTGAAGTAAATCTTGTACGGAATCAGTATTGGAGTGACCTAAACTGCTCTAATGCAATAGATCCATTTCTTGATAAGTTGAATCTATTCTTTAGTTCTTCTAAAGATCAAGCTATTGCAGCACTTATTAATGGATCAGCAGATATTCTAGATGCCAATTTTAGATATGTAAAAGCTACATTTGAAGATATAGGTCCATTATATGGAGAATTGGTTAAGACTCTTCAATATCAAGAATTAGCGATAAATATGAAACATCCAGTGTTTGGAACAGGAGAACTTACTCCAGTTGGATCTTCTCAAGCAGCTAAAGCAATACGGAAAGCTATAAGTCATGCGATCCCAAGACAAGTAATTGTTGATCAAATTTATGAAGGAATAGCTGCTGAAGGTATTTTACCAATGCCTGATAAATGCTATGGGTTTGATACAACTTTTGAACCCTATGCTTATGATTTAGATCTAGCAATTCAATATATGGATGAAGCGGGTTTTTCATATTTTGATCCATATTTGTATCGAGTTGGTGGAAAGTTAATAAATCAGGCAAACATGGAGATTTTTATAGTTACACTACTAGCTCTAATCGGTTTAGTAAGTATTACACCATTGATAATATTAAAGCTAAGAAGAATGCATTAAATTTGAATAAACTCAAATATGGTAATACTGTATCTATATTCGATGATAGAGTTAGCAGAACTTACAAATTACTTTTTCCTTACTTACATCTCTATCTATATTCTAACTCATTTTCCTTTTGACATTTATATGTTGATAAAAAAGGATAAAGCTTCATACCCAACACCTAATTTCAAGTCTACTTTAGAAGGTTTATTAGTTGTTTTACCTACTTTTCTTTTCTGGTTCTATTTGTTGTTCAGTCCAATAGTTGTACTTAGCTCAGGCAAGAATGTTTTTGTAATTGAACAGGTTTCTGATACAATTAAGTATCCTTTTATTTTATTTGGAATTCTAATAATGTCAATCGGGTTAATAATAGGGTGTTTAGGGAGAATAGGAAGAGGAGCATATTTAGCTAGACAAGAAGCAAAACTCTCCACAACTTGGGGTCATACTATTGTTCGACACCCCTCTTACTTCTTGTATATTACTGGTTTCATTGGTTTATCTTTTGCAGCTTTTTCACCATATCTCTTTGTTCTCTTGTTAGGAATACCAGGATACATTTTGACATCCAGACATGAGGAAGAAGCTCTAGTAGAAAAATTTGGTGAAGAATATAAAACATATATGAAAAAAGTAGGAAGATTATTTTTAAAAATAAGAAAAGAGAAATAGTCTATTTAAATGGCCATTTTTCCAGAAGTTTCAATTGATCTTCTAATTTAGCATCTCTCAATATTTTGATAATTTCATTTTCGCTTAACCTTTTTGGGAATTTTTCTATTCGACTAAAAACATCGATGAAAACAAATGCAAAAGCAAGAGAAAGTTTTGCATCCAAACGTGTTATCTTATCAAAAGTATCAGCTGAAGTGTGACCATATCCTCTACCAACTCGAGGATCAGGTTTTTCACCAAATATACAAACATTGGGAATTCCTTTCAGAAAGAAGGGATAGTTGTCACTTGCTGTAACAATGTTCTTTGATACTTTGGAATCATACAGCAGTTGATCTTTCAAATTATTTATTTTAACATATAAATCTTCAATTCCACTACAAGTGATGTGTTTAGGTATATGACCAACAAGTCCATCTAGATTGATCATCGCAAAAACATCAGATAAATCTGTATCATTCACATAAATAGTTGAACCTACAACACCGAATTCTTCAACAGCAAATGCAATGAATCTCAAAGTTCTCTTAGGAACATAATTAAATCTTTTATACAAACGAGCAAGCTCTAGGATTGCAGCTATGGATGCAGCATTATCAACAGCTCCTTGCCCGATATCATGACCATCGTAATGCCCACCAATCACAATAACTTCATCTTTTATTTCACCAGGGATTTCCCAAATGATATGTTTTGAAGTTAATCTTGGGGTTTCATTCGATACTTCTACTTTACAATTTACAAAATCTTCTTTAGCTATAATTTCCTTGACCAATTCATAGGTTTCCTTCGAAATACCAATTGCTGGAATCTCTCCTATTCTGTTAGACCTAACTGAACCTGTTGGAAACAATTGCCCAGGATTATGATTGGCAAAGACAAACACTTTAGCTCCAAAGTCGACTGCATTGGCATATTTTATTCTCCTATGCAACCATCCTTCCAGAGTGTCACCTGAATTGATCATCAGAATTTTTCCAGAAATTGAATCTTTGATTCGGTTTAGCTCGGTTTCAGAGCCACCTTTTCCGTCAATTATGTTTCCTTCAACAGTTTCACCATATGTAGAAGGAGCTAAAACTAAGGAAATTGCTGAAAATTCCTTCTTAAACTTGCTACTTTCGATATCAAATGAACATTCTCCTCTAATCCATCCCTGATACTCAAATTCATGAGTAAAAGCATCAATACCTTGGGATTTTAAGAAATTCAACATATATTGTTGAGCTTCTTTTTCACTTTCTGTTCCAGAAAATCTGCTTCCCATTAGGCATAAATCTTTAATCATCTCATAAATAGCGTCTTCAGAAAAAATCTTTCCAAGAATTCTCTCTTTTAACTCTAGAGCTTCATTCATAATATAGAATATAAATGAAGAGTTTTTAATCTTAACTCATCATAATCAAAAATTGATCCATCTGTTTCCGTAAGAACGCTTCGTCAACGCTTCCTATAATTCTTTGATTGTTTGGTAAGATAATAGTTGGAATTGCAACAATATGGTATTCTGCAGCTTTCTCCACATTTTCTGTTACATCAATCACTTCTAAAGATAATTGTTTAGAATTAGAAATAATATTTCTCAGAATCCCTTCAAGATAAGGACACCAGCTGCATGTTGGGCTTGTGAAGAATATTATTTGTAAACTCATTTCTCATCACTTAATCTAGAATTTCAATTAAAGGACATTTCTCATTAAATTTAACTACTTTAGGTAAGAATGTTGCACCCGATGAACTCTTTAGACATTCAATATAGGTTGTATACTCAGATCTCGAGAAACGTATGATGGTATCAGCTGTATTCCGTAATCTTGCTAACATTTCTCTGCTTATGGCATTAAAATTGATAAAAGAATAAGCTATTGCATTCTGTTCTTTAATATTGAATGATTGTAGGGCAAAATATCTCAGGAAATTAGGTTCTGTGAGTATGTTTGTATCATCAGTGAGATCTCCAAAGAGAATAACCTTTTGGTCTGATTTCTGAAATGCTTCCATTAATTCAACTGTTACCGAAATCATATCATCTGTAGTCATCAGTTGACTCATCTCTCTTGCCTCAACAGCAGTTACAGATCTATTATATTTATCAATAAAAACTATATTACCTTCATTTAGATGGGAGCTAATGTCGCATTCAGCTTTCTTGAATTCTTCTACTATTCTAGCTGAATACATATGGACATTAGAATGAATAATTACTCCTATACCCCTGTCAAGATTGCAACACATAATCTGTAGGAATAATGGAAAATAATCTGTTTCCCCATCTGTCTCAATTAGAACAACGCTTCCTGCATGAATACCCCCTCCAAGCATTTGATCTAATTTTTCAACTCCTATCTTTTCAGCATCTATTATAGACACTGGAGGTTGTTCAGAGCGTAAAATTGATACTCCATCTCTGTCAATAATAAATCTGTTTTCGAACTTGATTGGTTTAGCAGATCTTAGTTTTGGCACTGAAATTCTCTTTATCATCTGATTGTTTTTCAATTCTGTTCGAATCTTAATTACTCCATCAACAAGGAATTCTTCTACTGTTGAATACTCATCACTCATTTGAGTTTCAGAAGTTAGTACAAGAACTGCTTCTTTATCAGTGATTTCTCTAATAAAATCCATAAAGTTGCTTCTAGCTGTTTTTTCATAAGCAAATTCAGCAAAAAATGCTGAAATGGAATCAAAGATTACAAGCTTTGCATTTAGTGACTTCATCTTGCTTTGAGTTCTAGCTATAATCCCTGAGAGATCAAATTTGTCTGTTTGAACTAAACTTGTACCTTTTGGTTTTAAAGACATTTTTTCGAAGCTTAAAAGCCCTTTGTTAATATATGATTTAAGATTCATATTAAATGAATCTCCATAAATTATCAATTTTTCAGGATCAACTTCTGTTGATATAAACAATACAGGAATATCCTTCTTAAGAGCTCCAAGTGCCAAATATAGTGAAAGAACTGTTTTACCTGAACCTGCTGATCCTTTAATAGCATAACAAGAACCAGTTCTCAAACCACCGTCAATCATGTTGTCGAGTTCTTCAATCCCAGTTGAGACAATCATACTCTTCAGTTAAGAATTTTAACAAACTTCTATAAAACGATATTGAAAGTTGTAGATGGAAGAAGTGTCTTAACTGAGATTAATGTTTCTTCTTCTAATTAATCTCAATCTATTTATATTATTATGAAATTTCAGAACTATAATGGCTCCGAAATATAATGCTCAAATGATAGGGAGAAGGATTATTATTTGGGATATTGAACAGGGGACGGAGCTATATTCTAATGGTTTTTATGGCAAACCTATGGGTGTTAGAAAACCAAATTTAGGAGATGAATTTAGAGATCCATCTGAACTCTCCTCCTTTGAAGCTTTGTATCTTCTAGAAAAAAGGAAACTATCAGTTGTTGATGAAGAAGGAGGGAAAGTTCTCAAAGCAGATTTTATTATGAAATGTCATGTATTTTATATGAATTTTGAGAACAAGATGAATGTATATCGTTACCTGCGTAATCTAGGATATATTGTTAGACCAGGATTGAAATTTGGGGTGGACTTCGCTGTATACACGAAAGGACCAGGTTTAGAACATAGTCCATACATGATTCAAATAATTGAGAAAGATGGAAAGATTGACCCTATCGAGCTAGTTCGAGCTGGAAGATTAGCAACAACTGTTAGAAAGAATTTTGTTTTAGTTTCTATGATAAAGAAGAAATTACACTTTTTTGTTTTTAACAGATATAAACCTTAGAAATTTTTCATATATTTCCAATAACGCTCTATCATCACCACAAAAGATTAAAGGAAAAAAAATATTCTTTTATTGTTCATGAGTACTACAACTGATTGGCATGTAGATTTACTAGAAATAGCTCAGAAATGCGTTTATTGTGGTTACTGTTCTTTGTGTCCAACTTTCAAAGAACTCAAATGGGAAACAAATCATCCTAGAGGGATTCTAGAACAAATTAGGATGTATTTTTCCGAAGGTGTAAAGGAAGAGAATAAGATAGAGGTATCAAAAACTCTCTTTGAAGCAATATTTGCTTGTACCATGTGCAAAGCATGTGAAAACATTTGTCTTGTTGATCTTCCTCTGCTCAAGGTTTGGGAGCAAGTCAGACAAGAAGCTTTCAGAAAAGGTAGATGGAGTCCATTATTACTATCATTGTACAACAAAGTCAAAACAACTCAAAATATCTATGGTTTACCTACAGAAGAAAGGCTAGTTTGGGCGGATTTAGCTGGGTTAAATATGAGTAAAAGAACGAAGAGGAAGGCTTCAATAGCTTATTTTGTAGGCTGTCAAGCTTCATATTCAGGTAAAATGGGTAATATAGCTCCAAGTGTTGTCAAAATTCTCCGTAAAACTAGAGTAAATTTCACCATATTAGGTTTAGATGAATGGTGTTGTGGATCCCCTATATTTCTTGCTGGAGGTTATTCTGTTGGTAAAAACTTTGCAAAACATAATCTTGACCAACTAAAGGAATTAGGAATTACGAGGATTGTTACCGCATGTTCAGGATGCTATAGAGCTTTTAAAATCGGTTATCCTAGAGTTCTTGGAGATAAATGGGATATCGAAGTCCTACATATCACTGAATTAGCAGATGAGCTAATCAAAAAAGGTAAACTCAAACTCAAGCATGCAATCAAAGAGAAGATAACATTCAAAGATCCTTGTGAGTTAGTTAGACACTGTGGTTTAGTTGAAGCTCCAAGAGAAGTAATCAAACAAATACCAAATGTCAGATTTGAGGAGCTTCCTTCAAATAAAAATGATGCTCTTTGTTGTGGAGGTGGAGGATTACTCAAACTAAATGATTCTGATTTAGTAAGTCAAGTGAATTCTCACTTAATCTCAGAAATAGAATATTCAGAAGCAGAAATTGTAGCTAATGGTTGTCCAACTTGCATAGACACAATACTAGCGGGAGTAAAGAAGAATGGCTTGAATGTTGAGGTTTTAGATATCTCAGAATTACTTTTAAGAGCAATGGAGGGAGAACAATGACTCTAAAGAAAGCAACTCGTACTCGTTTCACTCGATATTTAGGTAAAAATTTCAGAGATAATAAAACAACATTGCAAATATATTCAAGAGATATGTCAGATTTACCCAAAGTTGTAAAGCTATTCATAGGGAATCTTCCAGATGGAGTTATCCAAGTGAGAAATACAGAAGATATGCAGAAGATCTATGAACTAGCTAATGAAACTCGTATTCCGATTACTCAGAGAGGTGGTGGAACTGCAGGTTTTGGTGGTAGTGTGCCGTACAAAAAAGGAGTTGTTGTTGATACAAAAGGTCTAGAAAGTCACTTCCTTGTTGACCCTCTAGAACTGACAGTTACTACTGCTCCATCCATAGTATTTTCTGATCTTCAGCGTCAATTGAATCTCGAAGGTTTTTCTCTATGTTCTTATCCTTCAAGTTTTCACTCTGCTACTGTAGGTGGTTGGATAGCTCATGGTGGCTATGGTATAGGCAGCATTCAATATGGTGGAGCTAAAGAACAGATTGCAGCTTTAGAAGTAGTACTTCCAAATGGAGAAAGAAAAAGATATACAGAGTTAGATGATATTTCATTATTTGTTGGATCACATGGAACCCTTGGTACAATTACTGAAGTTGTATTAAAAATTAAATTTGATATTCCGTTAAAACACCAAGGATGTACTTTTGATTCACCTTCAGAAATGCTTAAGGGATTAGAACAATTATCAAAAATTAATCCCTTCTCTATATGGTTTCTTAATCCTGATCATGTTACGTCATTCAATGAGGTATTCGGCTTCAATTTACCTAGAAGCTATGTGGCTATAATATCCAAAGAAGTAAGTTTTGAGGAAGAGGAGAAGGAATTTAATAACCTTTTTAACAATGCAATCAGAGTTTCTGGAGGGCAAATCCTAGATAGACGATATATTAAAGACATTTGGGATTTCCGATTCAAAGGTTTTTCACTACTAGGCGAATGTACTGATTATCTTGTCACCGAAGTTATTTTACCTGTAGAAACTAGTGAAAGATTCTTCAGAAAAATAATCTCAAAATTCAAAGGAGAGCTTCACTTAGAAGGCGAAATGATATCTCCAACCCATTATTCTTTGCTAATTTATCTCCTCTTTGAAGAGAAACTTTCAGAAATAAAAAAGACAATTCTGAATTTGAAGCTTTACAAAATCACAACAAAGAAAAGTAGAGCAAAAGGATTCCCCTATTCAACTGGACTATGGTTTTCTGGCTATTATAACTCAATCTATGGAAAAGAGCAATACAGAAGATACCAGGAATTTAAAAAGAAAGTAGACCCCAAGAATATTAGTAATCCAGGAAAAGTTATATCACCAAGAATAAGGTTCTTTCCACTGGTAAGATTAAAAGCAATTGTGAAAATAGCAAGTAGGTTGATTATATGAAAATAAATGATTATGAATTCCCTGACGATTTGTTCTATGTTCTGGGAGAACCAGGCCATATGTGGATCAGAAAAATAAACGAAACTAGCATAAAAATAGGTATAGATAGTTATGCTTCTTCAAGAGCTGGTACGATTGAATTTGTTCGCACGATGAAAGTCGATAAACGAGTTAAGAAAAATCAAGTAGTAGGAACATATGAAAGTGGAAAATGGGTTGGTCAAATCAAATCTCCAATTGATGGTACTATTCTAGAGAAGAATGCTGCACATCAGAATCAACCTGAATTGATAAATTCAGATCCCTACGGAGAAGGATGGGTGTTAATCATAGAAGGAAAAGCTATTGATTCTCAGCTAGATGGGGATGAAAAAATTGTCTCTACAGGAGAACAATTAGAAGAATATATTCAATGGAGAATAAGTCAAGAATAACTTGTAAGTTAGATTTACCGTTAAGAAAAATAGGTGACAATGATGTCCAGCTGGTTCATTTTATTATTTGCTTTAATTCAAGGAATATTAGAATGGTTACCAGTCAGTTCAGAAGGACAAACAGTTTCACTTTTAGTATACATTACTGGTTTAGAACCCCAATTAGCTCTCGAAATTTCTATATGGTTACATCTAGGAACATTAATTGCTGTTCTGGTTAAATATAGGAAGGAAATTCTTCAATATCTCAATTATAAGAATAGAGAAGAGTCTGTAATTCAGTGGAGATGGTTTCTATTTTATAGTACCCTAGGAACTGTAATTACAGGAGTTCCTTGCTTTTTCTTAGTTAGATACTTCATTACAAGTCCCAATATAGGTGAATATGTAATGCTGGTGATTGGACTGGCTTTAATTATTACAGCATTCTTACTCTATTATTCAGGAAAACAAAAGCGAACTGGAAAAACAATCGAAGAGC
Organism: Candidatus Heimdallarchaeota archaeon; assembly: GCA_019057375.1. GTDB lineage: Archaea > Asgardarchaeota > Heimdallarchaeia > Heimdallarchaeales > Heimdallarchaeaceae > UBA460. The sequence continues at coordinate 4,706 of DXJF01000089.1, read as the reverse complement.
TAAACAAACTACAAATGACTTCAAGTGGCCTTCTACAAGGATTTTCCATTATCCCGGGAATAAGCAGATCAGGAATAACCATGAGTGGATTGTTATTAATGTCCACTAAAAAGGAAGATACTGTGAAAGGGAGTTTTCTAATGAGTATTCCAGCTGTTTTAGGTGGATTTATTTTGAATCTTATCGTGGTTGCTATAGAAGGAGGAAACATTTTTCCAATTGAATGGTGGTTATTACTTATCGCAGTAATATTAACCGCAATTATTGGTTATCTTACCATGGAGCTTTTTATTTTCATTGCAAGAAAGTATAACTTTGCTTTAATTTGCATGGTCCTAGGTATAATTACTCTAATTTTGTTCTCTCTAAAATTCATAACTATCCCATAATATAATTTTCCCCAAATACCATCTAATGTGCTTTAGGCTGGTTTTACTATGTGAATGTTTAAATAACTCTGATTGAATAAGCGTTAATTAATAGTTACTAGATGTTACAGTTAGCGAAAACATTAAAATAGAAAAAACTATATTAGAATTGTTCAAAACAGTACTATTCCAGTTCCCAAATTTGAAAGAAAAAGGTGAATGAATGTCCTTCTATGAGTTCCGAAAGCGTATTTTAGAGGAGAAGCAAAAACGAGAAAAACAACAACGTAAACAAGAGCGGACAGGGGGAACATATCAAGAATCAGTAGTAGGGAGAAACAAGTTTAGTGTCGCATTATTAGGTCTAGAAAGAGCAGGTAAAACATCTCTAGTTAAGAAATTACTAAAACAGGAAGATATTGTGGTTAGACCCACATATGGAATTAATCTAGAAAACTATCAATATCGTGATTTGAATTTCACATGTTTTGATCTAGGTGGACATCAACCTTTCAGATTAAGTTTATGGAAGAAGTTTATTGAAAGAGCTGATTCAGTAATATATCTAGTTGATTCAGCTGATCATGTAAGATTTGAGGAATCAAAACAAACTTTTTGGCATTACATAAACTTTGCAAAACAAAGTGCTCCTGTTCTATTTCTAGCAAACAAAAGTGATTTACCAAATTCAAAAGAACTAACTGAGATTAACGAAGCTTTCGAATTAGATAAGTTTTTGAGAAATCTTAGACCATTTAACATAAAGAAAGTATCAGCACTAACTGGTCAGGGAGTATATGAGGCATGGGACTGGGTAGTCGATGTTTTGTGCGGCGCGCAACAATGGAAAGTTAAGATTGGTGCAGCTGTATTAGCAGATATAAGTGGGAATATCCTCTCTGAAGCTATCTTTGGCAGACCTACTGAACAAGCTGAAATTGCTAATGATTTTAAGAAATTAAAAGAATTAACTAGAATGTTTGCTGTTGAATCTAAAGAGAGCATACAATCTGTTAAATTGGAAAGTTTGTTTAAGAAACATGTAAGTCACGTTAAGAGAGGAGCTTACTGTTTATCCGTTATGATTGATCCTATTGATCCTGTCACAAGAGCTCAACAAATACAACTTAGAATTCTAGAGAACTTTAGTCGAAATCCTACGGAAGTTAAAAAGAATCTCAATGAAGTGTTTGAGAGTAAGTTTCCTCTAGAAGTTGAAGGAGGAAGACGTTAATTGAGCAACTACCTTTCCTTTATCCGAGATAAGCTGATTTCTTCTCAAGAACAGAAGATTCCCCAACTTGTTATATTGGGACTTGAAGGGTCAGGAAAATCCAGTGTTGTTAGCCGTTTGTTATATGGAACCATTTCTGATGGACAACCTCCTCAATTAACTTGTTACATTAATGTTACTTATGGTAAATCTGTCATTACTCTTCTTGAAGCAGATGAAGAAACTGCTAGAGAAAGCCCATATTTCCAAGATATTTTGAGTAAAATTGATGGAATTGTCTTTGTTATTGATGGGCAATCCACCCGTCACATTGAAGCATCATTTGAATATATATTTAGTCTGTTTGATAAAATTCCACAATCAACCTCTATATTATTTTTGGCAAATAAAACAGATTTACCAGATTCAGTACCTTTCCCAGATTTACTTCAGGATCCAGCATTTCAAGTAATCATGGATGATATTAATCGTTCAGTTTCCATTTATCCTGTAAGTATTAAAACAGGCGAAAATTTCTATACAGCATTTGACTGGATTATTTCCAGGATGACAGGTAGGACACCATTGAGAGAAGAAGTAAATCCTAAAAGAGTTATTATTCTTCAAGAAGGTGGTGTACCCGCATTTGATCATACTTTTGATAAATCAATTGAGGAGCATGACAGTACTCTATTGGGTGGTTTAATTAGTGCTCTAAACATCATGGCTTCTACTATTTTTGAAAGTGAATCGGTGATGGATGTTGTCAAACTTGGTGTGATCAAAATGGTAATTCGAAAGATGGAGTCTTGGAGTATTGTTTTATTCGTTGATCGAGATGATAGTGAATCAAAAGCTCAATCTCTAGCTGAAGAGATTCTTAATGCTTTCATTGAAGATAAAGAACGTGATCCAACGAAAGAAATGCCTAGACAAATCAAATATGAATTTTTGTCTAAAATCCCTGAAATAGCAATATTGCTAGATCAACAACCATCAAAAGAAGATGAATATTGAGGAAAAAAAATGATAAATCCAAATGTAAGTAAAGAGCCAGTTTTGGTATTTAGTATCTTCAAAGACTATGGGCCTGAAATTTTGTTTAATAATTCTACCCTTGAAGAAAATGCAGCTCTTACTCTGGTAATGCAAGGAATGACTTTAGTTGAAATGGATAAAGGTTCAATTGGAAGAGTGGATGGAACTAAGAATCCAAAGATGCTTGGACCTCTTCCAGTTCCTGAAAATGAAAACTTGAAAGCAATAGCCATTCCTTTTGAAACAGAGATAACATCCTCAACAGATGAAAGAATTGCAGCAGCAGGGTATCGTCTGTGTGTAGCTTACTTCCTTTTTGAAGGAAGTGCTGTTAGAGATGTTTTAGATAGCTATGGACTAATAGAACCATACTTCACTCTCATTGGTAGAAGTCTGCAAAAAGAATCTGACATCAATCCTACTTCAATTAAGCAGCTCTACACAAGAATGATAGATATGTTCTCTGGAAAAATACCTCGAATTTACGCTATTAATGCTGATAATTCTCTTAAAGAAATGATTGGTAAAAGATTGGAATATGCTGATACTTATCTACTCTGTGATTTAGATAAGAAAATAATGTATATTTTATTATATAACCCATCAATGGATGTCTGGAGAAGAAGAGATATCTTCAAGGTTGCTTCAGAACTTAACTCAAGCATGTTCAGAAGCTCTATGAGAATAAATACCATAGAAGATGTTAAGGAAATGGTAAGGATTCTTGAAATTTTAAATATAGAAATAGCTCCTGTTTAATCCTTTTCTTTTTCATAATGCTCAATTGGCACGAGGATATAAGTTAAGGATTGGGCACAAAACTCATCATAGCTAAATCTTCTCGAGAGTGCCATCCTACTTTCTTGTAAAAATCAATTACACCTTCATTGTCAACTTCAATAAATAGATGAACCTTCACTATTTTTTTCTTCCTAAATCGATTATGAAGTTCTTCCATCATTTCTTTTCCTAATCCAAATCTCTGGTATTCAGGATTTATAGCTAAATGGTGAACATATCCTCTTCTTCCATCAAACGCCCCCATAACTACTGCAACAATTTTATCTTGTTTTTTACCAATTATAAATAGATCTTGAGCATAACTTAACGCTCTTTCAACTTCTTCTTCTGTATCAGACTTCCCCAAAGTGAGTCCTGTTTTTTCCCATAACTGTTTCACTTCTTGATACATTTCCATAGTGAATTGTTCAATTTTCATTAAGTAAAATTCCTTTATCTGCTAAAATATTTTTCCTATCTAAACATTATAAAAGACCTAAATCTTTAGTGTTTAATATGAAATCCAAAAAGGTCATTTTACTTCTTAGCGGAGGTTTTGATAGTGGTCTTGCTGGATACTTATTACAAAAGGCTGGATATGAAATTATACCATTACATCTCTCCAATGTTGATTTTGCAGGAGAAGAATCAATAGAAAAGAGTATTCAACTATCTAAAAAATTTGGTTGGGCTAAATTTTATGTTATTGATATAGCTGACGCATTGCAGTCATTTGTTGATAATTGTAAGCATTCTTACTATTTTGTATTGATGAAAAGATGCATGCTTCAAATTGCAGGAGAAATAGCTAAAATAGAAAATGCAGAGTATATTGGAACAGGCGAAAGTCTTGGTCAGGTTTCAAGTCAAACACTAGCAAATATCTCTGTGATTGAGCAAGCAGCAGGTTTTCGAGTACTTAAGCCTCTCATAACATTTGATAAAGACAAAATAGTTTCTATGACTAGAGTAATCGAAACATTTGATATATCATCTGGTCCAGAAATATGTGATCTTCTAGGTCCTAAACATCCAATTATTAATGCTACTCTTGAACATGTATTAAATGAAGAAATGAAGATTCAAGAATTGAATATAGTCTCAAAATCTCTTGAAAATTTACGTATAATTGATTTAACAAAATGATTTCTATTTAATAAGTTCTTTAGTACTAAGAATTTCCTCTGCAATCTGGCTATAATTTTTAGAAGATAAAGTGCGAATTTTGCTATATTGAACCTTTTCAGAGGCTAGAGCCATTCCGAAAGCTATACAGAAATCAACATCTTTGTTCTTAATAGTTTCTG
>DXJF01000088.1 GCA_019057375.1 Candidatus Heimdallarchaeota archaeon | reverse complement strand
TAGTAACCTTTCAAGTTGGGTAACTGGCACTACTATAATTGTTGATGGTGGAGGTTTAGCTTAAATTATGAACTTTAAAAGCAATTATATACACTTTTTTGTTAGAGGTATATTTTATGAATAAAAAAAAAAAAATAATTCATCCTTACATTCCGAATTCTGTTCCAGAAGTAAAAGCAAAAATGCTGGAAGAAATCGGTGTAAAGGATATCGAGTCGCTTTATGAAGATATCCCTGAAAGTTTAAGGTTTAAGGACGAAATGAATTTACCTGAACCTTTCATCTCGGAATATGCTCTAAAAAGACATGTGGAACAAATTCTCTCAAAAAATCAAACATGTCAGGAAAACCTTAGCTTCTTAGGTGGAGATTGTTGGCAGCATTATGTTCCCGCAATATGTGACGAAATTAATCAGCGCTCTGAATTTTTGACCGCATATGCAGGAGAACCTTATGAAGATCATGGAAGATTTCAAACACTTTTCGAATATGCTAGTATGATGGGAGAGCTTTTAGATATGGATGTTGTAAACGTACCAACATATGATTGGGGACAAGCTGCCAGTACCTCTATAAGAATGGCTGCAAGAATCACTGGACGTACTGAAATATTAATTTCTGAAACTATTTCACCCGATAGGCTTTCAATAATCAGAAACTATTGTAAGCCTATTATCGAAATTAAGTTAGTTAAATACAATACAAAAACTGGAAAACTTGATCTTGATGATTTAAAAGCTAAAATATCGTCAAAAACAGCTGGCACATACTTTGAAAATCCATCATACCTTGGTTGTATAGAAGATCAAGGCAAGATTATTTCAGATATTGCACATTCTCATGGTGCATTAAGTCTTGTAGGAACTGACCCAATTTCCTTAGGAATACTAATTCCTCCAAGTAATTATGGTGCAGATATCGTTTGTGGTGATATTCAAGCGTTAGGTATGCATATGCAATTTGGCGGGGGCCTTGCAGGTTTTATTGCTACTAGAGATGAAGAACGCTTTGTAATGGAATATCCATCGCGACTTTTTGGTATTACTTCTACAGCTATAGAAGGTGAGCATGGATTTGGTGATGTAACTTATGAGCGAACATCCTTTCATGATAGAGTTGAGGGTAAAGAGTTTATAGGCACAGCTACTGCGTTATGGGGTATTACCGCGGGAGTTTATTTGGCATTGGCTGGACCGCAAGGAATGCAAGAATTAGGTCAATTAATTGTGCAAAAGTCGCAATATGCTATGAAAAAACTTTCAGAAATTAAAGGAGTAAAAATACCATTCTATCAATCATCCCACTTCAAAGAATTTGTTGTAGATTTCAGTGGGGCTGGCAAAACCGTTAAGGATGTGAACAAAGCGTTACTCGAAAAGGGCATTTTTGGTGGTAAAGATATTTCTGTTGAGTTTCCTGAACTAGGGAATTGTGCTATCTATTGTGTGACTGAAATTCATACAAAAGAGGATATTGATAGACTTGTCAGAGTGTTGGATGAATGTTTGAATTAAGGAGAATTATAGTTATCAAAAATTTGAAAGGAAGAAATTAATTATGAATACGAGAACCAAAGTAAGAAATTTTCATCAGGCTAAATGGGATGAGCCAGTCATTTATGAATTAAGCAACAAGGGTGAACGAGGTATATTATTTCCAGAAATTGAGAGGGAGATTAAGACAATTGTTGGTGATGGATTTTCCAAACTGCCTAAAAACATGATAAGAAAACAACCACCCCATCTACCAGAGCTTTCGCAAATGCAAGTCCTTAAACATTATCTCCGTTTATCTCAGCAAACCCTTGGAGCGGATTTAAACGTTGATATTGGACAAGGAACATGCACAATGAAATATAGCCCAAAAATCAATGAAAAATTAGCTACTTCTCCAAAGTTAACAGAGCTTCATCCATCACAAGATGAAAGTACTGTTCAAGGAATTTTAGAAATAATCTATAAATTGGATTTATTTCTCAGAGAAATTTCAGGCTTAGATAAGTTTACATTCCAGCCAGGTGGCGGTAGTCAAGCAATATTTGCTATGGCTTCTATTATTCAGGCTTATCATGACTCTAACGGTGAATCAGAAAAACGCGATGAGATAGTTACCACAATGTTTTCCCATCCATCAGATGCTGCTGCACCTACTGTCAAAGGGTATAAGGTTATCAATATTTATCCGAATGAAGATGGATTACCCGATGTTGAAGCTCTAAAAAAAGCTGTCTCTGATCGTACTGCTGGATTATTAATCACTAATCCAGAAGATACAGGAATCTTTAATCCTAAAATAAGAGAGTTTACACGAATTGTTCACGAGGTTGGAGGTATTTGTGGTTATGATCAAGCCAATGCTAATGGTATTTTAGGGATTACTAGAGCGAAAGAAGCTGATTTCGATTTTTGTTTCTTTAATCTTCACAAAACCTTTTCTTCTCCTCATGGTTGTGGTGGTCCCGCCACCGGAGCTCTTGGCGTAACTAAAGAATTCATAAAATTTCTACCTGTTCCTTTAGTGGAATTTGATAAAGAGAAATATTATTTCAATTATGATGTTCCCAAAAGCATAGGTAAAGTTAGATCCTTCTATGGAGTAGTTCCAGCTATATTGAAAGCATATTCGTGGATTATGAGTTTAGGTAGTGAAGGGTTAAAGGAAGTATCTCAAATTGCTGTACTCAATAATAACTATCTCTTAAAGAAAGTACTAGAAATTCGTGGTGCGAGTGCACCATATGCAAAGGGAAGGCATCGGATTGAACAAGTTCGCTATAGTTGGGATGAGCTTTACAAGGAAACAGGAGTGACAACAGAGGATATTACCAGTCGTATGGTTGATTTTGGTTTTCATATGTGGTCTAGCCATCACCCGTTTATTGTTCCTCAGCCTTTCACTCTTGAACCCACTGAATCTTACTCTAAAGCTGAAATCGATGAATATATTGCCGGACTAAATAAAGTTGTTGAAGAAGCATATGAAAACCCAGAGTTAATTAAGAATGCACCTCATAGAAGTGTTGTACATAAAATCGAAACAGATTCATTAGATGATCCAGCAAAATGGGCTATTACTTGGAGGGCTTACTTGAAGAAAAACAAAAAATGAAAATTGCACAAAGATGATTTGAGATGAGAAAACTCGGCTTAATAGTAAAC
>DXJF01000087.1 GCA_019057375.1 Candidatus Heimdallarchaeota archaeon | reverse complement strand
ATATTAGAAATTGTTGTGATCTGTACAATAATTCTGGAAGAGTGTCTTTAGGGATATTAGTCTCAAGATTTTCTTTATACATTTCGTATTCTTCTTTAAACACAGGTTTCAAAGGTGATGGCATTTCTTCTTGAGTTATTCCTCTACAATTGTTGCATTTTTTTCCCACTATAGGTACTGAACAATTTTCACACCAGTATACAGAGGAACTCATGTAGGTATCACTTTATATGGGTTATATTTTTTTGGGACATTTTTGAATTCTCTATATTTTCACTAGAACTCTTTGTAAGAATTATCACATCTTCAGATTCTTTAAGGTAATCCAAAGCTACTAAATCTTTCTCTCCATCTAAGGAATTTAAATATTCATCAATTACAAAAAATGGATATTCATAAGCAAATTTCTTTTTTAGTACGAAAGCAATGATTACACCTATAGTTTTTCTTTCAAACATTGATAAATCTGTGTAACTTATCTTCTTGTTTCCCGTTTTCTGAATATTAATTTTGAATTCATCATCGATAAATATTTTTTTAATTTCATTGAAATCAAAGGATTTTGTCATCTTAGCTATTTCTATATTTAGTGTATCCACTACTTCACTCTGAATAAGTTGTATTTTTTCAGCGATTAATTCTGTTATTTTTTGTAGGTTTTCTATATAATCGTCATATTTGTTTAATTCTTCAGTTTTAACATCGATTTCAGTTATTTCCTTTGAATAATCATCAAGCTGTTCATTTATTTGTTTGATTCTTGCTTTTGATTCAGTTAATTTTTCATTATTTTTCTCGAATTCTTCTCTCACTTTATTTGTCTTATTTGAAAGCTGTTTGTATTTTGCCTTTTTTATTTCTAATTCAGCTTTTGATTCCTTAATCCCTTCTTCAAGTTCGGGTACTTTTTTTTCTATCCTTCTAATGTTAGCTGCCTTTTGACTTTTATCTTTTTCAATTTCGGATTTTTGTTTGGGTACTTTTGTTTTAATCTCAGTGTTTAATCTTTCAAGTTTCTTTCTATCTTCCTCAAAGCTTTCAAGTTGGTCTATTTTTGATTTTATATCTTCATTTAGTAATTCAATTTTTCTCTTAATTTTCTTCTTCTCATCTTTCAGGTGATTTATTGTTATTTGAGAGTGACACTTTGGGCATTCAGTTTTTCCCTTTGTAATTAGTTCTTCAATTTCCTCAAGATTTTTCTCCAATACATTTCTATTCGTAAATAGTTCAGATTGAGAATCTATCTCATTTTTTATAATTTTGATTTTTGATTGATATTCACTTATTTCTATCTCAAGTGATACTATTTCTTTTGGAGCAGAAATCTCTTTTTTGCTTATCTCTTTTAGTTCTTTTTCAAGAAATCCCAATTGTTTCTGTTCTTCCTTTAATCTTGCTTTAAAAGATTCAATCTCATTACTTGAGGTCTTAAATTGCATTTCTAGGACAACTACTTCATTTGACAATTCACTTTCTTTGTCAAATAAACCCTTGAAATCAGTATCACCGATATTGTCATTTATAATGCTTTGATAGATGTTTTCTTGATGTTTTTTCTGGCTTTGTAGTTCGTTCATTTTTGACAAAAGATATTTTCTTCTTGAATAAAGCACAGAATTTTGTTTATTTCTCTCTACCTCATAATTATTAATTTGTTTTATAGTAATTTCATAAGCTTTCTGAAAATAAGGAAAATCGGTTAAATTCACCAACCAATTCCTAATAAGCTGAAAATCCTTATCTAATGCTGCTTTCATTATATGGTGATTTTCAGTAATGAAGCAAAGATCATGTACTTTACTATTCGTATTAAATTCTGATGACAGTAATTTCTTTATCTGCCCCGTTTCTTCATCAAATTTTAAGTCAATTTTTAAAATTTCGCCAGTATCAAGTTTTATTGTTGCTTTTTCTGCATCTTTATTGATGAGATTTTCTTTCAAAGGATCGTCTGTGACGAATAATTCTAATGCATTTATCAAAGATGTTTTCCCAGAGGAATTAGGTGCATTAATAAGATTCAAACCTCTCTTAAAACTAAATTTCGATTTACCTCCAAAATTTCTAAAATCTTGTAATTCTAGAATCACTTCTTGAAAGTTCTTCATTTATAATTTTCCCCCTTCAGCGAAACTAGCTACTAATTGTTTAGCTCTATTTTCAGCAGCTTTAGTATCTTCTTTCAAGATTTCAATAATTTCCTCTAAAAGCAGATTTACTTCTGTAATTTCAGATTGATTAGATTTTGATCCTTTGATGGTACCCATTTTTCTTTCACCTTTAATTCTTCTGGGAATTCATGGAAATATAAATTCTTTACTAAACCCATTGAAACCCAAGGTTCGAACTTTCTGTAGATTTTTGATGCTAAGTAAATCCCTTTTCCATTATTTTCAATTAACAACCAGAGGGGATTTTCTGCAATATTGACATCTTTTCTATTATTGAGAGAAATGTCAGAAGCTACAACTATTTCTTTGTATTGATCTACTAAATAGTTTAGTTCATTCTTTCTATCAACATTACTTGCATTGGTAATATATACTAGTATTAAATCATAATCTTCTGACATAATGATTACTCCAACTAGTGATTTATATTAGTGTTGATTATTTCTACTTTATAATAGATAAAATGGTTTATAAAACTAGTACTGATAAACTATGAACTTAAACTATATTCAAATTAGTTTGATTAGTTTCGTTATACCTTAGATTTGATTTTATATGTCAAATGATACTGTTTATATAAAGGTTTCAGGTGATAGGCTGGAAATAATTCAATTATAGTGAAATTCTAAAAAGAAGGTCGGGGAAAAGATATTCTTGCTTTGTAGGAGAACAAAGATTATGCTAAAATCCTTCAATATATTGAACAGGAAACTCAAGAATTCTTGAAACT
>DXJF01000086.1 GCA_019057375.1 Candidatus Heimdallarchaeota archaeon | reverse complement strand
CGGAAAGGACTAGATGTGATATCTAATGGGGTTAATGTTTGATACTCTCTCAAATATGCAGATAAGGTCATTGTTTTTGTTTACTGGACTTGTTTTCTCTGCAGCAGCTGTTTTGGCTTTTTTCTCTCCACCTGTAAATTATCTTCTTGTTCCACTTATTCCAATAACTTTTGATCCTATTGCACTCACAGCGGAGATTTTAAGTTATATTGGGTGGTTTTTTGTTAGTTTTGATATTGACGAAGATTTCATTATCATATGAGGAAGATAAAGAGATCAACTTTTGTAAAAATTGTGGGGCAATTAATGTAGATGCAGATAAGATTTGTTTCAGTTGTTGAGTTCCTTTAGCTCAAGAAAAAATGTAAGTACACTCTGAAATTCTTGATCTTTCAGGAACTTGAGTTCATTATGTAATCCTAGTGGTAAAAGAATGAAAAAAATGTTGAATTACCATTGTGTCTTTTTCAATAATTTTAGAGTTAGAATTCCTATCATAAGAACTCCGCAAGAAATGGACCATACAATAGTAATCCAATACCAATGTATTTCTACTCCAGGTAAGAATCTCAAAAACCAATCTATCCAAAGGATTATCAGTATTACTATCCATATTAAACTGGCAATTAAGAGATTTCTCTTGCTTCTAGCTGCATAATAGATAGCTCCTACAAGACCACCAACGAATGACCAACCAACAGCTATCCACATCCACATAAAGATATCTCCAGGGAGCCATTGGAACGTAACCTACAATACAATTAGTACAACAAGCCAAGTTACACTAATTATTGTTTTTAGCGATATTTTTTCTGCCATTTTATCAACTCTAATAGTAGTATATTACTTGGTTAAAAGAATATTTAAGTTTTAATGTAACTGGTGTTGTTTACTTACATCCACTTCTATCTCAGCATTATAATCAGATAATTCATTGAAAAAATATACTTTAGTTGAAATTTCGTTTTTATCTTTTTCATAAAATCAACTTTTTTTTCAATTTTCATTCCCGTTTACAGCAAACGAGATTTTTCAAATTGTACACAATAAGTACTAAAAATAAAAGCGTTTTCCCTAAAAGAGGTGCAAAACTGGAATAGATTAATATATTTCAAAGCGTATAATTTAATGATTCCATGGCTTTTGAACAAAAGCGACTACAGAATATATTTGTTCTCGCAGATGGTCGAAAACTGGTTTATGATATTTATGGTTCACTTGAAGGTAATCCTTTCTTTTACTTTCATGGATATCCTAGTTCAAGAATAGAAGCTCGTTCAATACATGAAAAAGCAGAAGAGAGAAATATCTAGCTTATTGCAGTCGATAGACCTGGAATTGGCTTATCTGATTTTCAACTAGAAGGAAAGATTGTTGATTGGTCAAATGACATTTCTGAGCTTTCAGAAGAACTTGGCCTGAAGAAGTTTGGAGTATTAAGCTTCTCCGCAGGATCACCATATGCTTTGGCTTGTGGATTAAAAATACCTGAAAAACTAAACAAAATCGTAATTGTTTCTGCTTTAGGAGGAGTGGATTTTAAACAACCAGGGCTCATAAATACTCATAAAGCTATTTTTAGGATTGCAGGAAGCCTTCCTTTTATTTACAGAGTTCTTTTCTGGTTGTGCAGAGTCAGGCATATCAGAGGAAAGAATGCAGCCAAAAAATACTATAGATTAAATTTGAAACATCTAACTATAAAAGACCAAGAAGTATTACAAGATGCATCTATTCTAGATGCTGTAGTCGAGTATCAGTGTGAATCATGTAGAAAAGGATGCAAAGGACTAACACATGAAGCAAAATTACTAGGAAAGTCGTGGGAGATTAATTTGGAAACTATATCTAGTAACTTGAAAATCTATTTGTGGCATGGAATAGAAGATCTTATAGCTCCTGTAACAGCATCAAAAGAGATAGAAAGGATGTTACCAAAATCAACTGCTAGTTATAAAGAAGACGAGGGGCACTTTTCTCTACTGTTTAATCATCATGAAGAGATATTAGAAGAACTTCAAAAAACGAATTGATAAAAGATTTTTTTTGAGTTTTCAGATAAATGAGAACGACAAAATATCTCACCACACTAAAATATGTTTACGTAGTAAGATTCTTGTTCGATTTTTTTGTGCTCATGGGAAAAGAGCAATTTAAGGAGATTTCAATTTATATTCATTAAACAACCTTTATAGTTACTAGATACATTAATAGAATGATATAATGACAAAGATAGCAATCTATGTTTTTAATGATGTAGAAGAGTTGGGTCTAGATATCATCTATAATGTATTAAAGAAAACTAAAACACTTAAACAACACGGAATTCTTCCGATAGACCAACCTTTGGAAGTAGATATTATTGCAAATGAAAAGTTAGTTATTGGTACAAAAGATATGCAAATCACCCCACACCAAGTTGGTTTAGATTTTACCGATTATGATATTCTCATCATTCCGGGAGGAAAAGGAGTTGAAACTATTGTTCAGAATCAAGAATTTTTGGATAAGCTTAAAGAATTTGGTCAAGAAAAAATGGTCTGTTCAATTGGTTTAGGCTCATTTGCTCTTGCTCTTGCTGGATTATTGAAAAACAAAAAAGCAACAACTCATCATAAGCATTTTCTCAGGTTACGAAAATATTGCAAGGTTGAAAACAAACGAATAGTTGTTTCTGATAAGATAATAACTGCAGGAGGTATGCTCTGTGCAGTAGATTTAGCAGAAAAAATTCTTGAAATTTGTTATTCAAAAAGCATTGCTGATATTGTTCTAGAATATATTGAAGTTCAAAGAAGATCTAAGGGAATAGGTATAGTTCTAGGAGAGATAGATGAAGAATAACTAGAAGATTAATCTGTAAATACTTCAGTTGGTTCTTGGGTCTCAAAAAGCTCAGATTTCAAATAATAGATTCTTTTCTACGAAAGTGTTTCCCAGGATTAAAATACCATGAAGAATCACACTTATAAGTGTCTAAATCTTATAATTAAGTTGAATGAAGAGAATTAGATTAACACTGTTAGTACTAAGTATTATTCTTTTAAATATGCTGTTCTCTTTATTTGATGGCCAATATTTTGCAAAGGAAAATCAAAGCATTAATGAATTAGAGACACCCATCTTTAACAATTCAGAACTAAGCTGGTCATTTCTTTATGGTGACATTAGTTCTTTCAGTATCTTATGCTTCAATTCCACAAGAACGATTGTAAAAGGGAATATTTGTACTAATTATCTTTCTTCACCAATCTCAGCTAGATTGAATGACCACCATATAAATGAGTACTCAAATTTTACATATCATCCACCAATTATCATCCAGTCTGATGAAGATTTCACTTCCCTTGGATTAAACAATTCTGGTAATATTGATGACCCGTTTATCATTGAGAATCTATACATTAATGTAACTAGTGAGTATGAAATAGGAATAAACGTTAAGAATACATTAAAATTTTTTGTAATTAGAAATTGTTTGATAGAATCTTACAATAGTTCAATAATAATTAACAACATAGCAGATAATTCCGCATACATTTTTAACAACACATTAATTCATAAATCAAACCCTAACCCTTCAGCAGGAATCCATTTTAGTTCTTCTATCAGTTCTATTATTGAAAAAAACACCTGCAAGAATTTTCTTTATGGTATAAAAGTTGAAAATGCTATTAAGACTGAAATTAAAGAAAACAATTGTTTGGGTTCTAAATATGGTATTTATACTAATTTTTCATGCAATTTAACAATAATTAGCAATCAATGTAGTAGAGGAACCTCTTTCTCTACAAGTAGTCCAGCGGGAATACTACTATCAGATTCTCCAGAAAGTACAATTGAGCAAAACACATGCAGTCACAATAAGATGGGAATTTCAATCTATAATTCAAATCACACAATCATAAAGAAAAACAATTGTTACTATAATATATTCCGTAGTTGCTGTTCTAGTATTTTTTATCAAGATGCAGGGATAAGCATCTGTATCTCACATAATTGTTCGATTGAGGAAAATAACTCTTATTCAAACTTCAAGGGTATTGGAATAATGGGAACCACAAATTCCAACATTAGTAAAAACCTAATTAGAGAGAATTCAGATGGAATTGCTGCCTTAAGCATAGCAAATTCTAAAATCTATAACAATACTATTGAGAATAATGTTATGGGTATAGATATATCAAGTTGGTTCCATATGCTAACAGAGTTTAATGTAATCGAACATAATGTCATTAATAATGGAGGATATGGGTTATTTTTATGGGGATGTTATAATAGTCAGATAAAATCAAATGAGATTTCGAATAACAAAGGTTACGGAGCTTATCTGAATATCAATAATGAAGATAACGAGATTTATCACAATTATTTCACTAATAATAGTTATAAAAGAGAAGAAGAGTCAAAACAAGCTTGTGATAATGGAGAGAGAAATTTCTGGTACAATAAGGAGATAAAGGAAGGAAATTGCTGGGATGATCTAGAAAACCTGGTATATAGAATAGATGGATCTTCAAATTCAATTGATCTGTATCCATT
>DXJF01000014.1 GCA_019057375.1 Candidatus Heimdallarchaeota archaeon | reverse complement strand
TCAAAAGATGGTGCTGTCGTAGAATGTTAGTTTCTCATATAGACTTAATTGAAGATTTTCTACCCTTCACCTAAAAATTGAACTTTTTTTTCCTACTAAAAGAACAGAAAGTTTTTAATCAAAACATTAGAATTCTTATTGCTTACACTTTGTGAAAATAGATATTAAACACAAAACTGAGGATGCAAAATGTCAGAAGAATCTGAAGAAAAAACCACTGAAGAAATACTTCTAATCCCTAGAGATACCTATCTAGTTTCAGGTATTCATATTGGGACTAGTGTTTGCACTAAATTTATGGAACCATTCAAATACAGAGTAAGAAATGATGGCATATATGTGTTGGATGTAAATACAACAGATGAAAGAATACGCATTGCAGCCAAATTCCTAAGTCGTTTTGAGCCGTCAAAAGTAGCAGTATTCGCTACCAGACAGTATGCATCAGTTCCAAGTACAAAAATGGCTAGATTAGCTGGGTTTAAAGCTATTCCAGGAAGATTTATCCCGGGAACCCTAACCAATCCTTCATTTGAGGGTTATATTGAACCAGATGTGGTGGTCCTCACAGATCCAAGAGCCGATAAACAAGCATTAACAGAAGCTGCTTCTAGAGGTATCCCTATTGTAGCTCTATGTGATACAGATAATGCTACAAATCATGTTGATTTAGTTATGCCAGTTAACAATAAAGGTCGTAAGTCCCTTGCACAAGTGTATTATTTGCTGACAAGGGAAATTCTTCGTGCTAGAGGTGAATTGGGTGAGACTGAAGATTTACAAGAAACCGCAGATGATTTTGCTTTCAAATTATTGAGAGAATAATCACACCCTTCTTCTTATTTTTGAAAAAGATTTTATTAGGTTAAACACATCTTTGATTATGGATGTAAATACAGTGGAATTTTCAGCACCAGGAAAAATAATTCTTTTTGGTGAGCATGCCGTTGTGTATAAACATCCTGCAATTGCTGCTGCAATAGATTTGAGAGCAAAAAGCTCTATTTCTGCTTCATTAGAACAGAACTCCGTTTTATCTGTTCCTGATTTATTTCCCAAGAAGCTCTTTGATTTAAATCTCACTCCCTTACCAAAAAATCTTACTGCTTTGAAGTTCGTTATAGATTCACTCCTTGAAGTTACTGAATCAAGCAAAAATTCTACAATTGAAATTTCTTCTCAAATTCCGCCATCTGCTGGTTTAGGTTCAAGTGCTGCTGTTTCAGTATCACTTATTGCAAGTTTTTCTAAATTCCTTGGAATAGATATTGATTTGCAAGAAATAAACAAACTTGCATATGAGTCTGAGAAATTAATTCATAGTTTTCCTTCAGGTATAGATAATACTATTTCTACATATGGGGGAGGAATACTATATGAAAACGGAGTAATGAAAGAACTATCTTTTCAGCTTTCTTCTAACTATGTAGTCATTATTAATAGTTTAATCTCGAGAAACACAAAAGACATAGTTGAAAGTGTAAGGAAAAAATATGAGAAAAACCCAAGCTCTATTCAAGGAATCTTTCATAACATTCATAATATTGTAATTGATGCAGAAAAAGCTTTGAAAGTTGGGGATTTAACCCAAATTGGTGAGTTGATGTCTTCAAATCATCAACTATTAAGGGATCTTGGTGTTAGTCATAGAACTTTAGATGAGATTGTAAAAATTCTTGACGAGAAAAGAGCATTGGGTAGTAAGCTTACTGGAGCTGGAGGGGGTGGTTGTGTAATATCACTGTTTGATGATTACCATAGAGCAACAGAAGTAATAGAATTAATGAAGGAAAAGAACTTTCAAGCTTTTATTTCAAACTTTTCAAATGATGGTGTAAGGAATGAATTGTATTAGTATTGATATAATAAAAATTGGTGGATCTGTTATTACTGACAAATCATCCTATCTTAAAGTTAGAAAGGAGAATTTAACTAAAATATGCAAACAACTTGAGAATTGGGATAAACCCCTCATTATAGTTCATGGTGCTGGATCTTTTGGACATATAGTAGCAGAAAAATATTCGATTCAAACTGGTTTCAAAGATATAAGTCAACTTGATGGGATTGTAAAAATTAGAAAAGATATGTCTTCTCTTACACAAGAAGTAGTATCTTGTTTAATAGAGAACGATGTAAAAGCAATGGGATTCCAAACTAGTGCGTTAGCTTATTCAGAAGATAATGAAGCTTTATATTTTCTTAAACCCGTGGAAAAGGCTCTTTCATTTGGTATTTGCCCGATTTTATCCGGAGATGTTTTGTTTGTTGAAAAGGAAGGATTTACCATTCATAGTGGGGATTCGATAATTAACAATCTTGTCAAAAATTTCAATGTGAATCAAGTTATCTTTCTAACCGATGTTGATGGCTTATTCGAAAAGACAGAAGATGAAAACGCAAGGAAGCTTGTTAGGAAACTAAGTTATCAAGATTTAGAAAAATTTCAGGCAGAAGGGATCAAAAATGATGTCATTGATGTTACAGGATCTATGCAAGGTAAAATTGAAGAGATAAGCAAATTACTGAACCATGTTGATAAAGTTGTCATTTTGAATGGACTTTTTCCTAAAAGATTAAGATCTATT
>DXJF01000085.1 GCA_019057375.1 Candidatus Heimdallarchaeota archaeon | reverse complement strand
GAAGAACAAGAGCAAAATGTCATGAATATGTAAAAATCACAAAAATTCTTGCTGTTATTGTAGGAGGGTGGTATGAAATAGAAAATCTTGACCTCCCGGTTAAGCTAATTGAGGAGTTAGCAAAGAATTATTCAATAAATTTCTCTGGAGCTATTCTTCGTCCTCATGCTTATTTCATGAGAGATGATTCTGAGAAAAGTAAGGAAATTCATCTAAAGCTAGAAGAAGTTGGATCCAAATTTATCGAAGAAGGTTTTCTGAAAAAAGAGGATTTGGATTTTATTAGTCAACCTATTGGAGAAGAAAAAGAATACAGGGAAAACAAAACAAATAATTATCTTACAGCAAAGAATCAATCATAATTATTTCCAATCTTTCAAAGCTTCCTCAAAATTGATTTAATATTGCGACAAGGTTACCTTCTTGTTAGTGGCAATTTGTTGTTAGCTAAGTTCTACCCTTGTTTTACACATGTTTAACACTCTTATAACAAGCTCTTCTTTTTAGATGTTGGTTTATTATTAAATGTAATAAAAAATAGTAGCTTTCTTACCGAAAAAAAGAAAAATTTTTCTAGATTTGCAAAGAGGATTATCTAGAAATTTACGAACTGAAGACAGGTAAACCCATCGAGAATTATTCAGAGAGAACTCTTTGTTACATTTTGTGTGTACGGGCTTCATATGGTTTGTTCTTATTGTATCTCTAGTCAATTGGAAGCATATCAAGCAGGAAAAAAACATCTATTAAAATTTCTAAGTGCATGAATTCATAATAGAAGTTTTCTATTTGGCTATCTACCTCTGTTAGTTTTTCCAATTTTCTTTAGGAAAATTAAAGAAGAATAAAACTGTAATATAATAATTTCACTAGTTGAGGATTAAAATGAAAAAATATTATATGGGCTTTTCTATTTCTCTAGTTTTAACTATAGTTTCAGGTATTATGATACATTTAAGTTTTAATCAAATTATTTGTAAGGGCTGGGGTTGTTTTGCCCCTGAGAGAGGGTTCAGCTTTCTCACAGCCATTTTAGGTATAATTTCGCTAGTTTTCTTAAAATCGTCTCTCATCTTTGGATAATTCATAGAACCACGATTAAACTTTGTTCTCTGATAATATGCACCAAACATCAATGATAGGTTTTGAATTTTTGAACTCTCATCAATAGCTTGTGTTAGATAAGTAATTGAATTGTTCAAACTCTGTTTATAGTACGATGGTTCATGATCCCCGATTACTCCTTCTATTCTGTTTAGTAGGATCTTAGTTCTAATTCTTTCTTCTTGTGATGTTCCTTGCTATCAAGAATTTCAAGCAAAGTTTTTTTAGTTTCAAGGTAATTTCCTCCAACATTTCCATTAACAAATTCTTGCTCAATCTTATCTAGAGTATCAGATACATCAGATTCCAAGACTGACACCTTTATACTAATTAAAATATTCTTTCATGAAATATAACTTTTATTGAAAAAAATCTCTAGGAATTTTTTTTCTTTTAGTAAACAGATTTGTTTTTGAATAAATTACTGGTACTATTGTCAAACCTACTCCACAAACTATTATTGGTATTAATACTACAGGTCTCCTGAGTGGATTTGAAAGCTTATTACTTATTTTCCACGCTTCTCTCACTGTTTCGATTGCTGAAATATAGTCCATTTCAAGATAAGATGTATAGCTTTCATTTAGTAACTGTGTTGCTTTATCCTTCCCAATAATATTTGCATTATCTATATTTTGCACATTTTCTGCCGCCGAAATATAATAATAGTCAAAATGCAATCTGGCTGTAGCATCACTCAGGAAAGCACTGAATTTAGGAACACAATAATCAAGTGCAATATAACTCATGGTATCTTCTATATATCCAGAACTCCACCCATCATAATCATTATGGGGATGATTTAATCCTAGACTATGTCCAATTTCATGTATAGTCACAGTAGAAAGACCTTTTCGTGGTTTAGTTGCATCTCCTGATTCAAATAGATTAAAAGGGGTTCTGGACATAACTTGAAAACCAATTCCTCCTAGTCCTCCAACTTGAGTTGATCGGTAGTGAAGATACACATCATCAGCTAAAAATACATAAGAAGGAATAACAAGTTCCGCAGCAGATAAATCGAAATAATTTACTCTTTCTGCATATAATAATTCTATTAATCCTTCGTCAGCATCTAAATAGCTCTTTTCTCCATCATATTTCACATTTTGAAGGAAATAATCTTTTAAAATTGTTTCATCTTCAAATTCAACGTATTCAATATCTACTTTCCATGATATCCATGGAAAGGCTTCTTCTAGCTGCGTTTGTATTCGATGAGGAGAAAGAAACCAAGAGATCTTCTCTGTTGTATACCCGTATTTCGATACATTGTTGAACACTTTGATTGGAATATAAATTGTTTCAGCTACTAACGGAGCTCTGATTTGTCCAGCTTCATATAAGAGTTGGAGAGGTAGAAATAATGTATTAATATAAGGGGAAATCCATTGAGCTAAATAAGTAGATAAAGCTGTTTTTCCTATAATAGAAGTCATATTTTGTGATGCAACAAAACTATCTAAATCTTGTCTATAATAGTACTCAGACCAAGTATTAGTATAATCTCCACTTCCACCATAAATTATAGGTACAAATTGTAAAATATCTGGATTAGCAGAAACATCAATATAACAGAATCGATGTTTTCCACCCCATCCTGCAGTTGTTGTATAATCTTCAGCTTCAAAAACTGGACTTAATTGGTTAAGAGACATTGTAATATTAGAATCATATTCAGTTCGTTGAAGGGTGTAAGTGTGTTCAATTTTATGATCCGCAGAATCAAATTGGGAGAAATTCATCATATAGAGAGTATAACTAGGATTTGTTAGATAAGGCTCATAAATGTTCTGAAAAATATACTCTTCTACAAGATCAGCATCAAAAGTTAGTCCACCATAAGGTATGAAGAGATCCATAGGATTTTCAATTAAACCAGTGGTAAGGAGTTGCTCCATTGAAGTGATATTAGCTCTAAGACTTGATATGGTTCTATTTATCGCAATTTCTAATAGATATTCTTCTAAAGCTTGTGTTTGCAATTCAGATAAATGGCTGAATGAATAATTCAATGAATATCTAGAATGGGGAAAAGAACTATCCACTCCTGAAAAAGGTTCGAGATAATATGGGAGTTTGAATTTAATATTTCCATTCAATATTAAATCAGAATTAAATCCAATAAAAACTATATTTATGTCAAAAAATTCATCCTTTGGGTTTAACAAGAGATTATCTTGAATACCGTTAATAAGATTGAAACTTAAACTTGATGAAGATAATAGAAATAGTCCAAAAATTAAAAAAAATATTTTTTTTTGATTACACAATTTACATTTAACTAGCATCCTTTTCACTTTGAGATTTTACTCATAATACTTCTACATTCTGAAGCAATTCTTAGTTATTAGTTCCAAGGACACTTATAAATAATTACAATTCTTTTATGCAACTGAAACGCAACATAGGTACAATTATTAATCCTATATTGTTTACTGCTTTTTACTTACTCAAAATGAAAATTTATAAAAAAGTATTTAAGGTGAAATCATCGAAATAAATAATCGACAAAATTACACACTATTTATACTAATGATTTCACCCAACTTATCTAAACTACACTTATTACCATGAATTTAAGGCTTTTACAACTCAGATTACTTTGCGTTAAGGTAACCTTCTTGGATGCGGCTCAATCTAAAAAGAGACCTTATTGACAGCTGAATAAAGTTCCTTTTCATTATATTGCAAAAGTGAGTAAGACTAGTGAACCTCTTAAGTTAAAATTACGCAATTAGGGTTTTTTGGTTGTAAATAATGTCTCTAACCATTATGTTGCATTACAAAAAAATTAGCTTAGAATACTTTCCCTCTTCATATTTGTCTTCATATGTTATGACATAGAAAACCTTCATAAACTTAATTTGAATCTGTTACTGTTCCACTGTAATACCGTAGTAATACGGTGGAATCGAAACTGGTGATTTAAAATGAAATTAGGAAAAAAAACTTTGATGTTAGGTACTTTGCTTCTTCTTTGTTCACTCTCCCTTGGAATGGTACAGACAGCACAGGCCAAAAATCCGCTTAATTGTACAACAGAATACTGGTTCGTTGGTCATCTTGGGATATTCGATGCTGAAGGAAGATTACTTTGCTGGATTGGAACAGTTAGCGGAGATATCAATGGAGAAATAAACTGGTGGATGTATATCCTTGACAAAAACTGCCCACAGGTTACCCACTTCGCGGATGATATATGGGAGATTCTTGACTCTGAAACAGGTGAACCACTCTTAAGAGGAGATGAACACGGTACAACCACAATCCGTCATGGAAAAAACAGTGTTTGGCGGTCGAACGGCATAGTAACAGAAGCTTATGGGGAATTCGCAATTTGGTTAGGTCGAAACGCGCACATGAGTGGACACTTTACTTGGATCGTTCCTAGCTTCCCAGACTCTGGGTCAGGCATAATGCGAATAAACTGAGGTACCACGAAAGGATAAACGAGATGCTCTTGGCATAGCCTAAGACATCACTTCTTTTTTTTTCTCATCTTGTTTTTATTTATTTTTTCTCCACAAGGGAGAAACAAATTGTTTCTGCATTACATCAAGATGTGCACAGAGCGCTTTCCCCTTTCAAATTTGTCTGTAAATGTTATGACATAGAAAAGCTTTGTATCCTAAATTTGTTTACGTTGCTATTCCACTGTAGTAATATGGCGGAATCGAAACTGGTGATTTAAAATGAAAATTGGAAAAAAAACTGTTTTACTAGGAATGTTAGTTCTTATTTGCTCATTTTCTCTTGGCTTTATGGTCCAAGCAAAACCGGCAGATAGAACAGTTATAGATTTTGACTATGCTATGTGGGTCTCAGGATTTCCTGAACGTGAATGGTTCTCTGAAGAAGGGATCTATCACGCCAGAAATACTCCTCATTTAGGAAGTGTGACTTGGAGTGATTCAGATTTTTATGGCGAATTCTATTATTGTGGAAATGTAAAGCTCGACTTTGCAACTCTTGACGGTGTAGGCGGAGGATATTTCGAATTTACAGGAGTCTACGGTGAAGGTAACGCTGTTGGTTTTGCAGGAAAATTGCATTTCAAAATTAAAGGTGGTTATTTAATTGGAACTTTTACTGTTTTGGCATCCTTAACTGGGAAGGTCAGCATCTCAAAGGTACATTAGAAGGGGTTCTCGGAGGACCTTATATCGCACAACTAATAATATGGAACTAAACTAACTTTTTCCTCTTTTTCTTTTTCTTAAGAATACTATGATACTGTGGAACGAAACTCAGTCCGTCATCTAAATTTTACCTTACTTGTGGAATGATCTAGATAAGACTAGAATTGTCTTTATCAGCTTTCTTGTAAGAAAGATAATAAAATTAAGGGTTCTCTATTCTAACATAGAACCACATGTTGGACAGAATCTATATTTTTCTGATAATTTTTCTCCGCACATTACACAGTAAGTTGCTTTAGGCAGAGCCTTAGTTGATTCTTCCTGAAATTTTACACCGCAATCTGGACAAAATCGATATTTTTTGAGTAGTTTTGCTCCACATTTCTTGCATTTTGTACCTCTCTCTATTGTTTCACGAATGTCTTCAGGAACTTCTTCAGCAACTTTAGGAGGGAGGTAGACTGCCTGTTCTGGTACTTGAGTTTTACTCTTTCTTATCTTAACTGGAATCTTTCCATAATTAGGTACTACAAGTAGAATTTCTTTCTCAATCTGAATAAATCCATAGATAATTGCATCTAAAATTATTGTAAATAATAATGCAAGGATATAGCCAGACCACATTGTTTCTGCAACAAATCTTCTAACCATAGAATAATAATATTCGTCGGGTAATGGATTAAAATTATTCCACATAGATCTTCTAACTATTGTTTCAATTACCAGTATAATTGCTGTTGAGAAACTCACCAATGGAAAAATGCTATTGGCCCAATTTCTTCTTAGCTTTTTATTTATAGATTTTAGGTTATTTATAACAATGTTAACAAATAACACTCCCAGACTAAAGATGCATAATCCTATAATTATTAGAATTCTGGAAATTAGTTGTCCATCTCTCATGAACGAATAAATACTAAAAACTGCTGAATTATAGAAAAACCCAGTCATAATAACTGCAAAACCAATGATTAAAGAAATAATAATGATAATGCCATAGTTGGAAGTGTTGTGACTTAGGTTAGCAAATTTCTGATACTTGATTGAAGTATTTACCAAAGATATAAAAAATATTATAATTAAAACACCAATTACTGGTGTAACTGAGACAATCAAGATAACCCTAAATCTATTAGTTTTGTAAAATATCAAATAACTTAGTACTAAAATTATAGAGAGAAGAGCTGATAATGATAATGAAAGAGTAAGTAGCAAAGTATTTGATCTTAATTTTTCTTCATAATCAACCGGTGGTAGTTGAGCATATTTTGTGTTAAATTTGTAATCGATTTTTTCCCAATTACTTGCTATATTATACATTTCAAAACAAGCATAGGAGACAAGAACAAAAAGACAACCTAGTAAGATGTAAGAAAGAGTCACTGTATGAGCAGGAAGAGCAAAATATCGGATGAATGTATCAAGAACAAGAAGAATCAGTAATATTGCCATAGTAAAAGTGGGATAATATTTTCTTTTTCTCTCTTCCGTGATCTTTTTTAGTTCTGTTAATTTTTGGAATAGCTTTTCAGTATAAAAGAAGAAAAGCAGAAAAGCTATAATTGCGAGTATCCCTGTAATTCTTGAAATAAAGTACACTACTTCAAGATTTTCGACACTACCATATGAATTTGCTGCTCCAGTTAAAGACAGAAAGAATGCTGAAAATAAGCTTATGTAAATTTTGTTTACTAAAGGAACTAATTGCTTCTCAGTTCTTCCCGCTTTTTTAATACTTGAGAGGTTAAGAAGGAAGAAATATAAAAATGCAATT
>DXJF01000084.1 GCA_019057375.1 Candidatus Heimdallarchaeota archaeon | reverse complement strand
TCTCAAGTAATATTAATTAACTAAAAATTTTGAGATTAAGAAAATGAGTAATGAAGAACGTATACAAAAAATAAACGTAAAAGATTGGATTGTGCTTAGCACAGTTATGATTGGTGCAGTTCTGACGATTTTGGCTTTAATTTGGCAAGAACCTCCTCCTACTACTAAAAGTACAACCACCTTTTTATTAATGATTTCATTCATTTTTTTCATTAATTCTGTATCTGCTAATTCTAAAGCTCAATTTGAAGCCAACCTAGGAAATGTTTCTGAAGAACGTATTAAACGATTTGTGATGTTCGCGGAATATTCATTTGGACTTGGTTTTTCATTAGTTATAACTGGATTTACAATTCTTGGCTATGGATACTTATTATTCTTTACTAGTCATGAATTAATCGCATTGATACTCCCAATTACTTTTTTAGTAACTACCTGGGTAATTATTTTGATATATAACATAATCAACTATTCAGGTAAACCACTAGGAGCGATTAGAAGTTTAAAACGCAATCTCTGGATCTTATTAGAATTAGTCTGTTTAATAATAATAATATTTGATTTCTTTGGAATACTTTCAATTCCCTAAACTTTTTTTTTAAAAATCAAATAAAGCATGACAGATCTTTTTGAAGAGATTTTTTATTATAGTCTGATGTAAGCAGTACCTCAAGCTCCGGGAATTCAAAAGGAAAAATGTTCTCAAAAGCTCTTTTCAATAGTTCAACATACTTTTTTCTATCATACTCATGTTTCTTTTCATCATATAAATCTGAAAGGATCACCTTTTTTTCAGGAAAATTCGGATCTGCATCAGCATTAAGGATAATATATCTTACATTCTTGCCAGCTGAGGCTATGACTCCAGACCGTTCTAATTGTCTAGCTGCAACTGCTTGGTATGAATTAACCTTATATTGATTTGGTCTACGTGATATTCTTTGACGAATTGTAAGTTCTTCTCTTGATAACTTTCCGGAATATGTTCTTTCAACATATTCATAAAGTTTTTTCTTTGCTTCGGGAATTCTTTCCATGAACTCCTCAATGGTTTTTGCACCCTGAAATATATCTATAAAGGCATATTGAGCATTTTTTACTATTTTGGGTATATCTCTACGTCTTACTTCAATGCCTCTCACCTTAACTTCACCGTTATTTTTAATCCCCCAATAGTGACTGAGAGCGGGAATATCTGGTTCTGCTCGAGAAGGTAAGAAAACGATTATATTAAATCTTCCATCCCAGTTCATTGGAATTTTTGTATGTTCAGTTATTTTTTCAGCAACTATTCTCGTTACTTTTTCAAATTCTTCAGGAGTTCTTCCTTCTGTATCTTGAAGCCACATTGAATCAACAATTCCATGAACGACTTTACAGCCATGATTTTTAGCAATTTCAGCGGATCTCAACAGAAACTCACGAGCAAAAGCACAAACTGTTTGATGTGCCTCAATTTTACCAAAACGAGCATTTTTGAATCCTAGATAGCCAAAGCTGACCACAAGTACCCATTTTAGAGCAATATCAGTGAATTTATACCTAAGATCATCATGAGTCTTATTATATTCTTTATACTGGAGACGCTTTCCCAACGGTAAGCTTATCGATTTCGAAATTATTCCTTGTCTTTTGGAGCAAATATGAAAACCCCCACCCCCTGGTACCCTAATTCCAGTTCCATCATCTTTGCAACATTTACAATTAATTGTTTCTGAAGAAATGTTAAAATTAGCCATTAAAGACGGATACATTGAAGAAAAATCTAACTCTACAACTTGATCAAAGACCCCGATTAATGGTTCAAATATATGACCTCCCCGATCATTTATGATTAAATCCATACCACTTCGAAAATCTTCTGGACTCTTCTTGAAAGGTGGGATAAGATGATCTAGTTTATATGCATTATAGTATTGAATAGATTGAAGGGCACCTCCTATAGTTACTCTACATAATCTTTGCATGGGCACCCGAGAGATTCTCGCAACTTCAATGACACCTGGTATATTTCCCTCACTAAAGTGCAAACTCCCATAAGTAGTAGTGTCTAAATGAAAGCGTCCTGTGAAATAAACTTGTGTTTTAGAACGTCGCATTATTATTCCGTATGACATGTAATGATCTGAATTTCCTGATAGATTAAAGATGCAATTTCTAAGTGGTGTTCTAGTGCGAGAAAAATATAAATCCTTTGATACTCGATTCACTGATGCTCGAGCCGCTAAGTAAGGAAATACAAATTCATCTCCTCCATGTGTTAATATAATGTCAGGATCTAATCTCTCAATCACTTTACTAATTGTCTTGATAGTTTCAGCTTCATCAGCTTTATCAATTAGGATCTTTCTTTTTCTCTGTCCATCTGCCCTTGGAATGTTAGCCTTCTCATCTTTTTCAACAATACTGACTTCTGCATATAGCAGAGGATCATTGTAATATGATCTCACCCCACGCTGCTGCACTTTAATATCCAACCACACAGCTTTTAGAGGAGGTAAATCGTAAAACAGTTCTTCGTTGTCATCATTTAATTCTAAGGAGATCAAACGCATTGCGTGTGCTTCAGCTCTTCTCTTATTTTCAAGTTTGACCCTGAAACTGCAAAGAGACATTGGAAATAAGTCATTCACATAGAAATACATCTGAGAGATTGGAAGATCGGTGTTATACAAAGTAAAAAGGGCAATTTCATCGATTTCTTTAATTGTCTTCTTAAAAACTGAAGGTTTTACTACAGAAACTCCAAATATTTTTGTTTTTTCATG
>DXJF01000083.1 GCA_019057375.1 Candidatus Heimdallarchaeota archaeon | reverse complement strand
TTACGTCACCATTGTGATACTTGAGAACATTTAAACCATCTACAATCAAGAGGTTTGGTACTTGAGTTTTGAGAGTTTTGTGTTGTATTTCAGTTGTCATCATATTAAAATAAGTATCCAGATTATAAAAGAATTTCTTTTAATATTCAAAAACATATTTGTATATTAAAAATTAAGAGAGATGGTTTTATAATACAAGAGAATATTTTTATATGCTTAGAATGTAGCTAAAGCATGCGAAATGTTCAAATTGCAACTGTAGGGGAAAGACCAGAACCAATTAAGGAAGGAATTAACGCATACAGAGTGGATGATCTTTACCTATTACATGATCAGAAAACTAAGAACAAAGCAAGCGAAATAAAAAAACTTGCGATAGCATTAAACATTCAATGTACAATGGTTGAAATAGTTCAATTTGACATGGAGGACATCTTTCTAAACATTATTAGAATAGCTAAAAAAAATCAAAATCACAATATTATGATAAATGTAACAGGTGGAACAAAAATAATGTCTAATGCGGCATTTATTGCAGGATATTTGCTGCACGCAACTGTGTTTTATGTACAAAAGGATGAAGAAAAAAAAGGGATACCTCTTGAGAAACGGATTTATGAACTACCTGTTCCAAGGGTTCAAATAGAGGATCTTGATGATAAACAAATCAATATCTTAAAATTCCTTCTGGAAAATGATGGGAAGTTGGAAAAGGGAACCACTTCACTGAGTAAAGGTTTGAACATTGCCCCCCAATTGGTTAGTTATCACATCATAAAAATGGAAAATGGAAAACTCCTAAAAACTGAGAAAATTGGACGAGACAATCATATCTCTCTTACTAGTGCAGGACGTTTTCTTGCTAGATATCTAGAGGAAAAATAATGTATGCTTTTAAGGTGTGGGAGAGAAACTTACAATAAACTACATCAGAGAGCGTAAATGCATTTAGTTTGCTAAAAAACAATCATAAAAACTATTCAGTAGCTAGATAACTGATAATAAGCTCAACAATTTCGTCTATCTCAAATTTCTCCCTTGAATTAGAGTCTATATATTTTGTAGTTTCTTTGAATTCTTGATTACTCATAATTTTGAAACTTGGAATTGTTATTTTTGATGTTCTATTTTCGCTTACTCCAAATAGAACAGATAATAATTGTTTAACAGCTGTAAAATCGCTTATATTCCTTATAGAGTTTGCACTTTGTTTAATCTGAGGATTGTTTCTCATATACCTGATAATCGCTTCTGGATGAACATAATTCTCTATTTCTTTCTTTCGTAGTATATAGCAATATCCACCATATTTCTCTGCATAATTCTTAACTCTCTCTTTCTGTTTGTCAATTGGAGCATTGGCATCTGTCTTATCACTATCGAGAACAATAATGAATTTTTTATTTATTCGATGTAACAATTTAAATGAAACTAAAGAATATATGTTGTTGCCACCTGTAGGTATTATACCTAATCTGTTAATCTGTTCTCTACTAATTTTGTCTTTATAAAATGTCTTTAATGTGTGTTCCAAGATTTCTACATCAGTTTTGCCTTCCACAAAAATACAAAGATCATGGCTAATCAAATTATCTGAAGGTCTGATTCCAAGTTCTTCAGCTATTTCAAAATAATCTACTTCTCGAATTATTCTACAGCCTTCAGCTGAATATTGAGTCAATGATATTGAATCTAATGGCACTTCAGCTATAACTGAAGGAGAATGGCTAGTGATGAAGATTTGATAATCAGGATCTTCTGCAATCTTTCTTATTGAACTTGCTAATGCTCTTTGAGCTTGTGGGTGCAAATAGGTTTCTGGCTCTTCTAATAACAAAAGTATTTTTGATGAGTAATCCTTTTCTAGATTAACATCTGATTCTGCAATATGTTGAATTAGTGATAATGTAACTAGTCTTTTTGTGCCAGTACCTCTTGACATGAATGAAGTTTCTATTCCTGATTCATCTTTTATGAAAATGTTTACTGAAAATATCTTTTTAGGGTCAATAATGATTTCTGGTCTAATCTCAACATATTGGTTAGGAAGGTGTTCATTTAGAATCGAATGAACTTGGTCGAAAATTGTTTTTACATTATTCTCTATTTCTGAATGAATTTTATCTATTTCATTTTTGCAAGTTTCTTCAATTGGTATTGTTTCTCTAAAGTAATTCTGTATGTTAGCTCCACCAACATCTTGCTCTTCTCTGGATCTTACGTGTAAAAGATTTTTGGGGAAGTATTTCAACAACTCTTTATGGATATCACTATTTGGGAGAACAATAACATCATCAGTTAATTCATGTCCTCTTTCTATTAGAGTCTCTCTAATTTTGCAGACCTTACTGTAGTTAGTAACTCCTCTCCCAGATTTGCTATAATCTATTTCTAGTTCATCTAGCAAATTGTTTAGTTCCTTTTCCTTCTTACTTATTAGGTTAAGAAATTTTGTTTCTTCAAAATCA
The DNA here is from genome assembly GCA_019057375.1 of Candidatus Heimdallarchaeota archaeon. GTDB lineage: Archaea > Asgardarchaeota > Heimdallarchaeia > Heimdallarchaeales > Heimdallarchaeaceae > UBA460. Next base: position 201 of record DXJF01000083.1, on the reverse strand, counting down.
GATGTGATAATTAGGAACACTCCTTTATCTCCAATTTCATCAAATTTCCGTTGAATTTTTAGACTACCATCACTGTGGATATAACCAACTTCTTTTAGATTATAATCAATATCGTTGATTTTCAGTATCTCTGGAAATTCTTTAAAATTCAGTTGAATATACATTTCATCAGGATTCTGCAAATAAAAATCTTCTTTATCA